>CANDNO010000055.1 GCA_947386115.1 uncultured Muribaculaceae bacterium | reverse complement strand
CAGGGAGGAAGTTTTGCAAGCACACGTTTCATTCTGAATAATATTTCGTATTTTTAGGGGAAACATCACCTATATAACGAAGAGTTAGAAAAAAATTGTATAACTTTGCAGTTCAATTCTGTGTCCCTGTCGTGAAAAGATTTTTAAGTCTCATATTGCTCTCACTCACATTGATGGCGGTAGCCCCTGCCGACGCCCGAGCCGAGTTTCTGTCGCTCGACACAATCGCATCGTGGGGTAAATTCCCGAGATTTTGTATCAAGACATATCGCTGGGGTGACAAATTCTTCAACTCCTACGACTCAACCTACGTCGTAGGAACAGGCAAACGATTCAACATCAAGCTCCGCACCGAGAGTTGGACCGATTTCTACAACTTCTACTTCGACGAAGAACCACGCACACGCATGGTGATGATGTCCAACCCCACCACCAGCGCCGGCTTCTGGCTCACATACATGGCCGTATCGGTAGGTTACGACATGAACATCGGTAAATACTTCGGCGGCGGAGAGTCACGCCGCAAATGGTCGTTCCAGTTCAACTGCAGTCTCTTTGCAGCCGACGCCTACTTCTCAAGCAACAACGTAGGCTCGACAATCACCCGCATAGGCCCCAAGGGACACACCCGCTCAGCCGACATCGACTTCAGCGGAATTAACAACAAATCATGGGGACTCGACCTCTACTACTTCTTCAACCACAAAAACTATTCACAGGCAGCCGCTTTTGCCTTCAGCAAGATACAGCGCAAAAGCTCCGGATCATTCTATGCCGGACTATCCTTCTGGGGACTAAACTACGACTTCGACTTCAACAGCCTCCCCGACGAAGTAAAAATGCAACTGCCACTTAGCCAATACGACTATTATTATCGAACGAAGAGCAACAACTACGCCCTACGGCTTGGCTACGGCTACAACTGGGTATTCCATCCCGGCTGGACCATCGCCATAAGCGAGTCACCCATAATCGGAGTGAGACGCGGCTGGCTGCTCAACCTCAACGAAGACCGCACGAGCCTATCATTCTACAACCGCCTGCGCGCATCGCTCGTCTACAACCGCAAGCAATGGTTCACCGGCTTCGTAATACGCATGGAAAACGCCCTCTTCTACGACAAGACCCACACCATGCTCGGCTCCATGGTCAGCTTCGAAGCCTCCCTCGGCTACCGCTTCAACATCTGGTAACCAGTAACCTTTAATACATTTGTCCTCTGCCGACTATTTATAGAGGGCGGATAGGGGGGCGATGGCGGCGGGGACGTTCTGTGAGGGGGTCGAGGGGACGACGGTGGCGTAGTTGCGGTGCAGCCAGTAGAGGTCGGTGTCGGTGGCTTCGGGTTCTTCGTTGATGAGTCCGCCGGTGAGCCAGTAGAACTGTTTACCGTGGGGGTCAGTATAAGTCTGATATTCTTCGGTCCAGTGGCTGCGGGCTGCTCTGACGAATTTCACGCCTTCGATCTTGACTTTGGCGGGGAAATTGACGTTTAGACACACGTCGTGTGGCAGCGGTGTGGCAAGCGTTGTCTTGACCATCGATTTGATTATGGGAAGACACTCGGTGAAATCGGCTTCCATAGAGTGGTGTAGCAACGAGAAGCCTATCGACGATATACCCTGGATGCATCCTTCGAGCGCGGCGCCCATCGTGCCCGAATATATGATGTTCACTCCGGCGTTCGACCCGTGATTTATGCCGGCCAGAATGAGATCGGGTCGACGCGGCACAATGTGGTGCATGGCTACTTTGATACAATCGACAGGTGTTCCGGTCACTGAGTAGACTTTAGCTCCGGCCATGTCGGGATGGGTGTTGATGCGCAAGGGTGCGTTTACGGTCATTGCCGACGACTGGCCCGAATGGGGCTCGGCGGGTGCTACAGCTATTACATCGGCCAGCGGGGCTACGGTCTCTATGAGTCTGTGCAGGCCGGGGGCATGCACTCCGTCATCGTTGCTTATGAGTATGAGTTTGCGTGACATTTTTCTGAATTTTTGACAAAGATAAGGAAAAAGCGCGATTTTTCGCTACTTTTGTGTTCAGTTATGGAAATGACAAAAGCTAATCGACGCCTGGTGGCCTCGCTTGCCACCGTCAAGGGACGCCGCGAGCATGGCATGTTCGTGGCCGAGGGCACTAAATGTGTCCTCGAGACGGTCGCGCTGTTTGATGTCGTAGCACTGCTTGCCACCGAGAAGTGGATTGACTCCCACTCGACCGAACTTACCGGAAACATCACCGACATCACCGTGGTCAAACGTGCCGATATCATCGAGATGTCGTCACTCTCTACCCCACCCGACGTTATCGCCATCTACCGTATCCCCCACATCGCGATGCCCCGGCCTGTGGCGTCGCGGCTCGTGCTCGCGCTCGACCGCGTGCAGGACCCCGGCAACCTCGGCACCATCGTGCGAATCGCTTCATGGATGGGTATCGATGATATTTATTGCTCCACCGACACCGTCGACCTCTACAATCCCAAGGTCGTGCAGGCCACGATGGGAGCCATAGCGAGGGTACGTGTTCACTACTGCGATCTCCCCGCCATGCTCGGCGAGGCCCGACGCGACGGCATCCCCGTCTACGGCACATTTCTCGACGGCACCGACATTTACCGCAGCGAGCTCACCCCCGGCGGCATCATCGTGATGGGCAACGAGGGCAACGGTATATGCGTCGAGGTAGCCAGCGAGATCGACCGCCGCCTTTTCATACCCTCATTCCCGCCCGACGCTCCTTGCGTCGAATCACTCAACGTCTCTGTGGCGACGGCTATCACCACGGCCGAGTTCCGCCGCCGGGTACAAAAATCGTAACGTATGGCTAAGACAAAGACTAAAACCGTATGGTATTGCTCTAACTGCGGCGCCGACTTTCCCCGCTGGGAGGGTCGCTGTCCCGCCTGTGGCGAGTGGAACACGCTCGTGGAGGAAAAAGTGTCGGGAAAACCGTCCAAAAACATCGGTCCCGCCGATGCCGGGCGTAGCGAGGTCAAGAAAATCAGCGACATCGAGACCACACAGCAGGAACGCGTTCCGCTGCCATCCAAAGAGCTTAACCGCGTTCTGGGTGGCGGACTGGTACCCGGTTCGCTCGTGCTGCTGGGCGGCGAGCCGGGCATCGGAAAATCGACCCTCGTGTTGCAAAACATCCTCTCGATAAAATCACGCAAAGTGCTGTACATCTCGGGCGAGGAAAGCGCCACGCAGCTTAAACTGCGTGCCGACCGCATCGGCCGACCGGGCGACACCTGCTACATCGTTTGCGAGACCTCGCTCGAAACCATCTTCAGCCACATCCACGACGTGCAGCCCGGACTGCTCATCGTCGACTCCATACAGACCATCGCCAGCGACGACCTCGACTCGGCCGCCGGCAGCGTCAGCCAGGTAAGGGAATGTGCTGTGCGCCTACTCAAGTATGCCAAGACGAGCGGCGTGCCCGTAATCCTCATAGGCCATATCACGAAAGAAGGCTCCCTGGCCGGCCCCAAAGTGCTCGAGCACATCGTCGACGCCGTCCTGCAGTTCGAGGGCGACAGCCAGTACATGTACCGCATACTGCGAGGCATCAAAAACCGCTTCGGAAGCACCAACGAGATAGGCATCTACGAGATGTGCCAGCGCGGACTGCGCGAAGTCACCAACCCCTCCGAGATGCTCATGTCGAGCAACGAGGAAGACCTCTCGGGAGTAGCCATCGGAGTAACCATCGACGGCATGCGCCCCTTCCTCATCGAGGTACAGGCCCTGGTGAGCAGCGCGGCCTACGGCACCCCCCAGCGCTCCGTCACAGGCTTCGACTCCAAGCGCATGAACATGCTCCTCGCCGTCCTCGAAAAACGTGTCGGATTCAAGCTCATCCAGAAAGACGTATTCCTCAACATCGCCGGCGGACTGCGCGTCAACGACCCCGCGCTCGACCTCGCCGTCATCAGCGCCATCCTCTCGAGCAACGTCGACATGACCATCCCCCGCGGGGTATGCATGACCGGCGAAGTAGGCCTCTCGGGCGAGATACGTCCCGTCACACGCATCGAACAACGCCTGCGCGAAGCCCAGAAACTCGGCATGAACACCATAATCGTGCCCCGCGGCAACCTCAAAGGCATCGACACCTCAGGCCTCACAATAAAAATCGTCGAGGTAGCCAAAGTCGACGAAGCCTTCCGCCACCTTTTTGCCTAATTCCCCCCGAATATCAACAAAAGGTGTTTTTCTTTTCTCATATCGGTGCAAAACGCTGGCTATCATATGACTTGTACAAAGTGCGCACGGTAGCTTTAAAAGACGGCTTGAGCTGTGAATTGGCTAATTGCTGGTTTATCAAAGCTATCGAAGCATCTTCACTATACAATATTGAATAGTAATAATAATAGCTTGTTAAAGCTCTCATATATATTGAATATTCTGATGTTTTAGTCGAGTCATTTAAAAAAGGTTGGTTGATATATTCACTTATTGACTGTTGATTTTTTTTCATAAAGGTTTCATTAATGTGAATTATATCTTGCATGTATTTATTATACGAGATGGAGTCGTTCTTTGTTAAGGCTTTAATTGCCTTAAAACGCAGAGTAAATATCGCCGTAGATATCGGAGATACGCTATCATTGATACATTGATTGTATGATTCTGACAATTCATCAATTGCTTCGTCATACCGGTTCAACCTGTCGAGAGCATATAATTTTTCAATAAAAATCCTATAGTTGTATCCTACGTCATTAATAGCTCTATCGGCTATATCCAAAACTGAATCTAAATAACATTTATTGTTGGAATTCATATCGTATTGGAGGATTAGCGATTGCATTTTTATTACATAATTATCGATCGAATCTGTTTCGATTTCAGTTTTTTTGTTGATTGAGGTTTGAGATGGTGTATCCGGATTTATAGACAGGGTTTCAGTCAATCTATTGATATATTTTGAAGCTTCGTCATTGCGACCTAAGAGATTGAGAGCTTCTATTCGATTTTTGAGAAGTTCTTGTTGGTCCCCAAACTTGTTAAGAGCGCGGTCGGTTATAGACATGATCGAATCAAGATAGAATTGGATCTCATTATTAGTTATTATATCATTGAATGATTCATCGCTAAGTATCATATATTGTGAATAATATCTACGTAGGTCATTTATAACAGAATTATATTCTTTCTCTGATGTTGGTGCATTTTGACATGAACATAAAATCAATCCAATAAATACTATCAAATGTATAAAACGTTTCATATATATTAATATTTAATAGTGACATCCATTTTAAATGGTAAGGGTAAAAGTGTAACTTTAGGATTTATTGCTCCCGCTTCTATTTTTACTTGAATAGGCGCTTTATCAATTAGATTACTTAACGGAATGAATGTTGATGCACATTTGACACTCGTATTTAATTGATTGATATTCTCTCCATTCGGCTTATTCAATCCGACTCTAACAGCCGTCCCGTTTTGCGTTATCGTCATTGTTCCGTTATATTCTAATTTCAAATCAGGATTTGCACTAAATGATTTTTGTGAGATTGAACCAAAAAACGTTTATCCCGTTAAATTTTAATGTTGAACCATCTTTCATTAATTCGATTTGCGGTTTTAAAACAATAGCGGAATTTATATCAGTACTTGTACCGGTGGGTATTCCACATGATGTATTACCTGATAACGTAATACCAACTTTGGGCTCATGCTGAGTAATAGTCCCGTTTATAATACCCAAATCTGAAAATACAGAGTTGATGTTTTGGCCAATATAACGACAATTTTCAGGCAAATTATTATTTGAGGTTACATCTTTGTCCCATAAATATTCAGAAGTCATAGTATTGAAAATCCAATCTTCTCCTGTCGGGTCGATGTAGCGCAGGGGGTTGGCGGCACAGTATAGGTAGGGGTTGAGGTGAGGGTACTTGCCGGCGTGTGGGTCGGGGCGGTTGAAGAGGGTGTGGTCATTAAAGAGCATGCGGGCTTCGAAGTCGTGGAAGTTGAGGCCGTTTCGGGTATCCAGCTCTTTCCCGCTGTATTTGTAGCGGTTTACGGCCGCGCCGGTTGATGTTGCCATGGGGAGGCCGTAGGGGTAGTAGTCGGTGGTCTGCACAGCATTGCCGTCTATGTCGACAACTACGCGGATGTTACCTTGATAGTCTGCAACCGTTTTCATCAATGCGCCCTTGCCGGTAAAGTAGCCAAAGCGAGTATTGATACGGGAAATTACAGGGTATTTTTTTTCTGTGCTGATAAACTCGAACGGACCGATGTAGTAACGGCTGTCAGTCCGGCCCTCAAATGGCCGGATATAGTGCTCAGCGATTTTTCGGCCGTTAGCTGAATATGTATATACCAATTTTCCGTCCAACCCTATGGTTATACCTGCAGGAAGGCCTATTTCATTATATTCAATTTCGACATCTCGGCCGGTATCGGCTATCATTCGACCATCACTGTCATAGTTGTATGAAGCTTCAAATGAGGCAAAATCCATCGAGTTTTCAAACAGCACAGGGTCGGTATAATCTAAAACAGAAGTAAGTCTATTACCATCATATAACAAGTCGAGATAATCAATGTTACCGATAGTGCCGTCAGATGTCGGTCCGAAACGTGAGATTGTCAGCGGGCATGAATTTAGGTTATAAGAATAAGATGTATCGTGATGATCAGTTGAAGTCTGAGAGGTTATTCGGTTGATTAGATCGTAGGTAAAACTCCTATATATAGGCGTACAACCATTGTATGCTACGGTCATTTCCGAGATATTGCCATTAAAGCATGGGGGTTCTCCGTCTTCATACTTCAATTTTTGGGTAAAATTGGGTGCCGTGATGGAGGTTATTTGTCCTCGATGATTATAAGTGTATCGAGTGGTATTATTTCTTTTAAGGTTGTTCTGAGCTTTCACTACTTGCCCTAAAGCATTGTACGTATAATACTCAATATATTCAGATCTAACTAATTTCTGATACTCGGTTACATCTACATTATGACGGAAAGTTTGGACAGATAAATGCATCAGATTACCGAGAGCGTCTAACCAATTGTTTTCTCTTAAAACATGAATTGTATCGGAACGCTGAAGAGTCAGTTCCGAACTTAAAATGTGGCTTTGACGTGTATATCCAACTGCCGTGTGCAAATAAGTATCGGCAAGTACAGTGGATTCGATGCGTGATAAGGGTCGATCCTCGATATCATAATCGACAATTGAATAGATACGTGAATTGTTCTCGTCGCTGTCCAATATGGCTGTACGGGATCCTGTTACCTGTCCTTTGGCTGTCGATGCATTCATGTTCATATTATCTGCAGGCAGCGAGCTGAAGCCCGGGCGGGTTGCGAAATCGTATGAGTCGTAGTAGTTGACGAGAGTTGTGCGAAGATTGATGTGATAAAAGGGGGCGGGAACCGTATATCCTGTGGAGTCGCGGCCTACTGTGCCCGGGGCATAGGTCGCAGTCATGACTGGAATACCGGAGTTGGGAGGTGATACAGTGGCTATGCCGGTGACAGCCACTCGGCCTATTGGGGCGTATAAGGTGAACTCCGATTCGTCCTGCTCGGCCATTGTGGCGGTCTGGCGGAATGCGAGGCGGTTCAAGGGGTCGTAGCGCATCTCGACGGGGCCGGCGCCGGGGACTTTGGCGTAGGTGAGGTTGCTGCGGCGGTCGTAGCGGTTGATGAAGGCGTATTGGTCGATGATGTCGTCGGCCGGCGTCCAGGTCTTTGTCGTGGAAGTCATTTTGGCGGCTCCCTCGGGCTGGAGGATTACGCGGACGTTGCCGAGGATGTCGTACAGGTAGTAGGTGTCGGCAAACTCTGTGTCGCTTACAACGCGGCGCTCGAGCATTGTGAGGCCGCGCCAGTCGGTGAACGTCAGCAGGGTACAGCCGTCGGGGTCGGTGGCTCGGGTGACGTCGAGGGCTCCGGCTGGATAGTCGCCGTCGAGAGTTATCGACTCGCTGTCGGCCGAGGCACCGAGGCAGTAACGGCGGCAGCGCAGCATGGCGTCGGTGGTATTGTTGCACAGATACTCGTACCGCTCGGGATGGTTCTGCATCTTCTCACCTTCGCGTATAACCTCCAGCGGCTTGTCGCCGGCCATATTGCGGTAGGTCATCCGGGCAAACGGATGGCTGTCGCCGTAGTGTCTGACCGCAGCCGAAGATACATACTTCATGTAAGAGTCATCATCGGCCGGCACAGGGAGATACTGCCTGACGGGTCGGTCGAGGGCATCGTATGTGACGGCCGACCTCACGAGGTTGTCGCCCGCCACAGTGGCGACAGTCTGGACCGGCATTCCGAAGCCGTCGTAGTAGGTGACATCGGTAGCCGAGCCCGAGGAGTCGTGCAGAGTGGTCGAGAAACGGTTGACACGGTCGGCAGCCGAAGCCGAACCATCGCCGTACAACTGATAAGCGTATGAGGCCACGAGGTCTCCGGCCGTGTTGCGTTCCTCGGTGAGACGCCCGGCAGTGTAGGAGAAACTGCGCTTGCGCCCCGATGGCGAGGTGATTGAAGTGCACCCCACAAGCGGCCGGTGGGTATAGGTCGTGGTAAGCCCCGCATCAGGCAGCGACATCTCCGAGAGCAGGTCGTATTTGTCCATCCACTTGGCCCTGATACGCCGCCCCTGCGCATCGACCATCTCCGTGACACGCCATCTGTTATCGTAATCGCTATATTTCTGTCGTGAGATAATGACGGTATCACCGTTGATAGGAGCGCCGGCTTCTACGGTCACCTTATCAAGTAATATCATATAGTTTCGAGAATAGCGATAATCGTATCGCTGATGAAGCGAATCGGCTCCCTCGGCGGTCTTTAACACCCACTTTTCAACATCAGGCTGACTTCGGGTAAATCTATCATACGCAGCATCTCTAAGCTTATTGTTCTTAGAAAACCATGCCGAAATTTTAAAATTGGCAATAGATTCATCACCTGAACTGACACGAGCTCCTAAAGGTTTATCTGACAACGTGGTTCTATCAAGCCTACTTGTATCATATTCAAACCCCGGGCAACTATATAACTGACTGCCTCGATATAAATTTTCATTCTTTATCTTGCGTTTACTGCCATCCCTGAAAAAATGAGTTGTTACCGTAGAATCGTTTATAAACCGAGAGGTATATAGAGTTGTAAAATAGTAATTCATATCTCCTATACAATCAACATTTAACTCTATCTCTTCGCCGTAGCGTAAATATCTCATAGTGGTGCTTTCGCAAAATCCACCATTGTAAAAGACCTCTTTATTAGCTTCCGAGTAATAATAGCGTTGCTCTGTTATCGGAATATAATCTCCATTTACATATTCATAATCAGTACGACGCTTTAACAATGGTGAGGCGCCAGGGTGTTCCTGAAAATAACCCTTAGAATAGAGAAAATCGAGTGGACGAGAATCGAATCCGACCATAGTATTAGAATAATACTGCATGTATATACGCTGGAATCGATCGTTTCGGGTTGCGTTCGAATTGTTACAAGTACCGGTTCTTGAAGCATTGAAAAACGGGAATATAACTTGATCTAATGCATATTCATAAATCGTATGAATGGGGTGGTCCATATTACTACCGGAAAGCTCCTCAGTAACTCTATCATAATAGATAACAGCATTTTCGAGCGTACATCCTCTGGTAGTAGATGAGGGGGTATGTATTACGCCAAAGAGATATTTGAAAATACCATCGTAACGAACAATTTCATGAGTTCCACATTGGGTTAGGAAATCTCTGTAATCCAACTCATTTAAATCGATATTACAAACCGGATTTTCATACTTAAATGTTCGCTTACGCCATCTACCGGTCAACCCACACTCGGTGGTAATGCTACTTAAACGCATACCAATATCAATAGATTTACCAAATATCTGATGCCCATAACGTATATTCAATGTCGATGGCTCATATTCTAAGGTCGTAGTTACGCCTGAGATGTCTGTAATGGATTTAAGCGATGCCGATCGTATTCCGAAAAAGTCGGGTCTCCGGCCTGTCCATTTTAACGACAGGTCCAACACACTGACGCTTTCATAAGCATCATCGTTGCAATATCCAAAAATATCCTTTCCCTGACCGGTAACAGCCGGATTATAAGAAAATGTATATCGGTCAACGATTTTATTGTCTTTGACTATAGATATACCATCCAGACGCACGCGACCATCTTCATGCGTCTGGTCAATATCAAGATTGACTATTTCTACAGTCTTATCTTCGGCATCTAAAAGCTTTATACTTTTTATATACCCGTTAGCCTTTGAATCAGAACCAATAGAAAAAACAATAGATCCTGACCTACCCGATACCATCACTGGTATCATACGATTGGAGCAACTTGAAGAACTAGTTATTCTAACAATATTGTCCGAATAATTATATGAAGTATGATACAATCCGTCATACTCATCGAAGTATACATTATATCTCTGTGCAGTACATTTATGCAACCCACCATTATACCAACTGCCGGCATGAATATATGAAACAGTTACAAACTCACCTGTTTTATTGTCATTTATGACTGTTGGATACCATACCGACTGTGCCTCATAATCAGGATTTGCAAATTCTTGTAATCTGGCAGGACTCGTACTTGTAGTGGTCGAAACAGTTTCAGCCTCTGTAAATTCATACCTGACACCCTCGGGAGTGGTAATATAAAATTTATATCTGTTACCGTATTCATCGGATTCGTACGTTAAATCAAAATGAATATCATTTGTCGCCGGTAATGGCTTAATCTTTCTTACGACACGTTCCGGATACTTTTGTATTGTATCACAAAGTATTATAAAATTGCCTGAATATCCCGGTACACTATAACTGAAAATATCATAATCCGTGTCATGCCAGCCTTCATATATTTTAAGCAAGTATCTCCAGTCAAGAGAATTGGGGTCAAGTTTAAACGTCACTGCATACCTGTCATACACATCTCCCGAAGGATTATCAATTCCCATCCATTCATCAGGATAGCCCTTTATCTGTCTCGATATAACTCCGAGACCGGTCAATGACCAACCGAGACCAACCGAAGTGGGTTTATCATCTCTCTTTATTCCTCCGGTGTGATAACTCAATCCCAACGAAACTGTTGCCCCACGGGCCGGTAGCTCTAATAATGGTATTGAGATATCGGCTGTACCTGAAGCGTAGCTAACGGGATAGTCCATATATCGACGCATCGCAATGGCCTCAGGCGATGGCTGGGCTATATTCATTCCACCCGTGCGTGGAACATTCCAAATAGATTGTCCCATCGAAATAGGTTGAGAATACAATATTGCGCTGCTAAACAAAAGCAACAGCAAAGATAACACAATACCACGCCGATAATAACACATAATGACTCGCTGAGAGGGGTTTATAATAGCTGACGCAATTTAGAGATTATTTTATTAACTACAAAATATTTTGAGACTTAATCAATTAGATTCTTTTACAGTTTGTGCCGGACAATGTAAAAGAATATTTGATCAAACATTGTTCATCGTGGCTTTTCATAAATATTGTTAAGAAGATAATAATTTAAGGGCATTTATGTTGCAAAACTCGATATAAATATGTAACTTTGAGTTTACAAATTGAGAAAACACCTTTTAGTATTAAACCATAAAATTTCACCGCCTATAGCACAACATTACTCAAACAGTTAAAAACCAAGAAAGTAATGCAAAAACTTAATCAGTTGACCGACGAACAGTTGGTGGCTGCGTATGCTAAAGGTAGCAACGAGGCGTTTGACACTCTTCTTAACCGTCACAGCGACCGAGTTTACTCTTACATACAGCATATAGTTAAAGACAGTGCTCTCGCCGATGACATTTTCCAGGAAACATTTGTCAAAGCAATCACTACAATCAAACAGGGTCGTTACTCTGAGAGCGGTAAGTTCTCGGCATGGATAACACGCATTGCCCACAACTTGATTATTGACAACTTCCGTCAGGAAAAGTCGGAGAACACGTTCTCGGCCGACACCGACGACGTCGACATTTTCAACCGTCGCGACCTTGCCGACGGCAACATCGAAGACACACTTGTTAAAGAACAGATCCACACCGACGTGCGTCGCATAATGGACTCGCTGCCCGACTCGCAGCGTGAGGTTATCGACATGCGATTTTTCCGCGACATGAGTTTCAAGGAGATAGCCGAGGCCACCGGCGTTAGCATCAACACCGCCTTAGGCCGCATGAGATATGCCGTGCTGAACATGCGCCGCATCGCCGACAAGAACAACATCGTGCTGACCGTCTGAAAACCGATCGCCCGGCGTGACCCACATTTGGTGGTTACCAAATATTATTATAACTTTGCAACCGTTATGGTTATCCGCCAAGGCACGAAGAGTCGGGCCATCAAAGCCTACGGGCAACGAATCGGATAGAAAAGGGAAACAGGTGTAAATCCTGTACAGTACCCGCTGCTGTAAGTCGGTTTGACAAGTTCGATCAGGTAATTTGTCAAAAAAAGGCTCTCGTCAACAAGTCATTGGCACTCAAGAAGCATGTGCCGAGAAGACGCGAGAAATCTATGCCGCCGACGTAGTCAGAAGACCTGCCATAGCGACCTCACACTCAAGCTATCTTGACCCCACGGGACTATGGGAAGGTGTAGAAGCAGGGCAGACCCACAAGCAAGCGTCTGTAACCACCGGCCGGCAACACGATTTTTGTCTACACTACACATACATTGACCCCGCGGAACGCTCGAGAGCAAGAGCACCGCGGGGTCAATGATTTTATTTGCGAGTGTAAACATTATCCAACAAACTAATAAACAACATGAAACTGTCTAAATTACTTTTTGCAACATCTCTCTCTCTCCTGACGTTCACGGCTTGCTCTGACGATCCCGAGACTCCCAAGGCCGAGGGTGAACACATCGAAGGCGTGACCGATGGCGGCGACATTGCCGGCTTCTACGTGCTCAACGAGGGCAACATGGGAACCAACAAGTGTACGCTCGACTACTTCGACTACGCTACGAGCTCTTACATACGCAACATCTATGCCGAGCGCAACCCCGACGTGCCCATGGAGCTTGGCGACACCGGCAACGATATCGCCGTTTACAAGAATCGCCTCTATATCGTTGTCAACGGCAGCCATAAGGTAGAAGTGCTCGATGCGGCAACTGCCCGCCGCGTAGGCCAGCTTGAGGTCAACTCTCCCCGCTATGTTGCGTTTGACGGCGACAACGTCTACGTGAGCAGCTACGTGGGTGGCGAGAATGGCAATGGCTCGGTGGTAAAGTTTAACATCAATACTCTTAAACAGACCGGCACATGCTCGGTAGGCTTGATGCCCGAGGAGATGGTGGTTACCGACGGCAAACTCTATGTTGCCAACTCGACCGACAACAAGGGCAACTACGACGACACCATCTCGATTATCAACCTGTCATCATTCACCTCGGCCGGCTCCATCACTGCCGCCATCAACATGAACCACCTGCGCCTCGACTCTTACGGCAACATGTGGGCAACTTCACGCGGCAACTATTACGACATCCCCGGCTCGCTCGTGCTGCTCAAAAAGAATGGCGGCGAGTATGCCAAGGTACAGACATTCGACCGCGACTGCACCAACCTCTCGCTCTCAGCCTCGACAATGTACTACTATGCAGTTACCTACGATGCCAATTGGAACGCTACCAACTCGTTTGTATCGGTAGGCATCGACGCAGCCGGCCTGCAGAACAACGCGTCGGAGTTCATCACCGACGGCACCGCATCGTCAATCACTTCGCCCTACTGCATCGCCGTACAGCCGAGCAACGGCATAGTAATCATCACCGACGCCAAGAACTACGTATCGTCGGGCGAAGTACTGTGCTACAGCCGTGACGGCAAGCTGCAGTGGAAAGCCACAGCGGGCGACATTCCCGGACACATAGCCTTTGTCAAGAAATAATAAACCCAAACACGATTATCAGCAGCCCTGCACCCCACTACACACACCGGGTGCAGGGCTTTTTACGCGCCAAAACTTGCCGATATCGGCAAGTTTTACTACTTTTACACACAATTCTTCAACCAAACTTGCCGATAGATGGATTTCATTTCAGTTGCCGAATGGGCTAAAAAATACGGCGTGGCAGAACGTACTGCCCGAAATTACTGCACACAAGGTAAATTAGCGGGCGCTAAAATCATTGGAAAAACATGGTCAATTCCCTCTGTTACACTGCCACCTGCACGTAAAAGCACAAAACCGACATCTCCTTTACTCGAAGCCCTTATCGACCAAAAAAATACTCGATTGAAGGGTGGAATCTATCATCGCGTGCAAATCGAACTGACCTACAACTCCAATCACATAGAAGGCAGCCGATTGACTCATGACCAAACACGGTATATATTTGAAACTAACACAATAGGAATTACCCAAAATAAAATAAACGTTGATGATATCATAGAGACGACAAACCATTTTCGAGCCATAGACCATATCATCGACACCATCCACAACAAGCTCACTGAGGATTACATCAAACACCTTCACTATATACTGAAAGCCGGCACTTCCCATGAACGTAAAGAATGGTTTAACGTGGGCGATTACAAACTTTTACCCAATGAGGTTGGAGGAAATGACACTACTTCTCCCGAAAACGTTCATAACGAAATGAAAGCTTTACTTAGAGAGTATAATGCAATAAAGCACCCGACACTGGAAGATGTCATCGACTTCCACAAGCGCTTCGAATCAATACACCCCTTTCAGGACGGCAACGGCCGCGTAGGCCGACTAATCATGTTTCGCGAGTGTCTTCGTAACAACCTGGTACCGTTTATCATAACCGATGACTTGAAAATGTTCTACTACAACGGCCTGCAAAACTGGCCTACTATCAAGGGCTACCTGCTCGACACTTGCCTGACGGCACAGGATTATTTCAAGGAAATACTGATAAAATTCAAAATCAAATTCAAAGATTGACGCCGGGTTAGAGCATCTTCTTTACAGATTGATTTTTTTGAACTATCTTTGCAGAGAAATTATCACCACAAAAAGTATTTTTGATTACACTTCGTAAATGAAAGCCAAGTTTTCTTCAAAGATAGGTATCGTAGCGGCCACAGTAGGGTCGGCCGTGGGACTCGGCAACGTATGGCGCTTCCCGGCCGAAGTCCAGGAAAACGGAGGCGCCGCCTTCCTGCTCGTATATATCGCGTGCGTCTTCCTGCTGGGCATTCCGGTCATGCTGTCGGAGTTTTCACTCGGACGCGAGGGAGGAGCCGATGCCGTGGGTACATTCCGTAAGCTATCTCCCGGCCGCCCCTGGTGGCTGACAGGCCTGCTGGGAGTCCTCGCATCGTATATGATACTCTGCTTCTACATGGTCGTCGCAGGCTGGACATTCGAGTATATGATACAGTCGGTTACAGGCAACCTTTATGCACCAGTCGACGGAATGGACGCTGCCGGCGGCTTCACCACGCGCATGCAGCAATACATCGAGGGCGACATAGCCCCGCTCATCTACACATTCATAATGATAGCGCTAAATCTGGCAATACTGCTTGGCGGCGTACAGAAAGGCATCGAACGCATCTCTAACGTGCTGATGCCGATACTGTTCCTGCTGCTCGTCATATTCTGCTGCGTGTCGCTTTCACTGCCCGGAGCCTCGGGTGGACTGAAATATTTCTTCAGCCCCGACTTCAGCAAGATAACTCCCACCGTGATAATCAACGCGCTCGGCCAGGCATTCTTCTCGCTCAGCCTCGGCATGGGCGTATTGATAACCTACGCATCCTATTTCCCCTCGAGTGCAAAACTCACCAAGACCGCATTCACTGTCTCAGTCCTCGACCTGCTCGTAGCCCTGATGATGGGCATTATCATTTTCCCGGCAGTAGTATCCTTCGGCCTCGAAGGTGAAAGCCTGCGCGGACTCACGCTCGTCTTCGTAACCCTGCCCGAAGTATTCAACCGCATGGAACTCACCGAGCTGTGGTCAGCACTGTTCTTCTTCACACTGTCAGTAGCAGCAATAACCTCGACAATCTCTATTGCCGAGGTGAGCGTAGCATTTTTCCAGGACCGATTCAAGATGTCGCGAGTCAAGGCATGCCTCAGCGTACTCCTCCCCACAGTGCTGTTCAGCACCATGTGCTCCATGAGCCTTAGCTCAGACAGCAGCCTCACGATAGGCGGAAAAACGCTGTTCGACTTCCTCGACATGGTAGCAACCAACATCATGTTGCCCGTTGGGTCACTGCTCATGTGCATCTACGCCGGCTGGGTAGCACCCCGCAGCCTCATGATCAGGCAGTTCACCAACGACGGCACCCTACGCGGACACCTCAGCGGATTCATCATGTTCTGCATCAAGTACGTAGCACCTCCGGCCATTATCGCAATCTTCGTTACTACATTCCTATGAACCGCCCCTCACGCTCAATGATCAACGGCACCGCCATCCTGCTTGCCGTCATAGCACTGATACTCCTGGTGTTACTGCTCATGCGCCGCTGCGAATCAAGCCAAACGCCCGAAACCGCCTCACCCGCCCCCACAGACACCGTCATCGTGATAACCACCCCACAACCCGGAGACACAACCACCCCGCCACCCCCAAGAAAGAAAAAGAAACCGGCCAAACAAAAACCACCCAAAACCTACCCAGAGCGCAGCCCCCTCGACGAGCCCGTCCCCAACTAACCCCTCCAAATATCAAAGATTATTCGGCAGGCCATTTGTCGCAAAAAGATTTTGTAGATTTGAGAATAATGCTTAACTTGCGACAGTGATTGTATTTAAACTCCGCTTTGTATGCGTTTGACTCTCTCGTTCGTCCGGTGTCTGCTGCTGCTTGTCGCTGTCTGTTACGGCTCGGGGCTGCATGCTCAGGATGGTGGGGTGTGGGATGTGCCGCGTGTGGGCGGGGAGTCGATTACCGAGCCGTCGCCCGAGGCTACGGCGATGCGCCGATATCAGGATTTTCCGGTGAGCTATGCTACGGGGACGGCCGATATATCGATTCCGCTGCTGGAGCTGCCGGGCGGTAGCATAGGCGTGTCGCTGGGCCTGCGCTACCACACGGGCGGCATCAAGCGCAACGATATCTCCACGGGCGTGGGTCTGGGATGGTCGCTCACCGGCCTGGGCCAGGTCTCCCGACAGATCAACGGCTTCCCCGACGAGTGGCGCGGAGCAAGCGGCAGAGAGGTTCGGTTCATGCTTGAATACGCCAGCGATGACTGGCTCTACTACCAGCAAGTTTTTACCGGAGCCATCGAGACGCAATATGACCGTTACAGCTACAATTTTCCGGGATACGCCGGTTCATTCATGATTATCGACGGAAATATCAAGCAGTTGCCCCAGACCAATCTTATAATCGAACGTATTGCCGATGCGACCAACCCCGATGCCACGGACGCATTTATAATCAAAACGCCCGATGGAGTAAAATATCAATTCGATGTCAAGGAACACATCTCGTATGTCTACCGACCTACACCGGCCGCTCCTCAGTTTATGGCTGACAAGAGTTACAACGCTGTTTCTTCCTGGAATTTATCGCTGATTACCGCCTCTCAAGGTGATGACGAAATATCAATCTCATATACTCCGATAAAACCTTGGACCCGCACCCATAATATAATTATGAGAAGTGACGGCTTTTCATACGATAGCGGCAACTATTATTATGGTGAATCATCTCAAAACCCTTTCGGAGAGAATTATACTACGTTCCAAGACCAGCGGCTTCCTTTAAATATTTCGAGCCGTTCTGGGTCGATAGTTGTTACTGTAACAAGAGAATCACATGTTAAAGTTGAGGCTCCTCATGATTATATTAGAACACTGACTCTGAATGATGCAGCTGGCAACGTCATAAAGACTGTTGATTTTGATAACAGCACTACCCATGGAGACGGACGCCAAAGACTCGCTGCCGTCACCATTACAAGCGACGGCTCAGTAATTGACAAATATACATTAGATTACCATAATGCAGTAAGTGGAAACGGTTATGATGTATTCGGATATGTCAACAGTGATGCGATGTTCCCTGATATGAGTATTCTGGATCACAACGGCAAACTCTCTGACAAACGTAGACCGAATTTTTTTTATGCCACAAACGCCGCACTCAAATCCATCACAGACATCTCAGGAGTAACCACTACTCTCGAATATGAGCCGTCAACCATTTCTGTTGACAGTCACAACGGGTATTCGATAATATCTGGCGATGTAGCTATCGGTTTGAGATTAAAGACTGTAAGGACAAAGTGTCCGGTAACCGGACGGCAAAGAACCAGAAGTTATTCCTATTACAATCCCCAGTGTAACGTCCTGCTGCAGCAATTCTGCTATAATGATTTCATCTCTCAGTCGGGAACATGCTCTGAAAATCAATATCCTGGGTTGGGGAATATCTATAATATGGGTATTATATATACAGCTTCGGCCAAAACCAGAGGATTTCCGGTTGAGAATTCGACAATATACTATGGCAGAGTTACAGAAGAACTGACGGGAACGGATATTGACATACCTATAAAAACCGAGTATGTCTATGACCTTTCCCGATTGAGATTTCTCCGATTATTGGCAGGCAGCGAATCTGGTGCGGAATGTCTGGGGCCTCATACTCCCCAACGCCCTGAACGTCTGGACAAATTTAAATATCATAACGTCGGAGTTCCGTTCTTTAATCGTAATCTTGTTCTTAGTCCTACTCTCGAATATATTGAAGAACGTATAGGAGCTACACCGCTGTTAACACAAAAGACCACCTATGAATACGTTGGTGGTTTATATCAGCCGCGGGTCGTGGAGCAAAGCTATTATTCCGAGACCGACTATGACCGCTTTCCCAACGGTGCTTTTTGTGAAAGTATTGTATTCCGTTACGTTCCTTTGC
>CANDNO010000054.1 GCA_947386115.1 uncultured Muribaculaceae bacterium | reverse complement strand
ACGAAAGTAGGAGATAAACACCCTATGATTAGTGTTTACCTCCTACTCGATTTGTTATATACCCTGCTTCTCGATGATTGTTGATGCCTTTGCCAGCCGGCTCAGGCGGTCACATTTATAATCAAGAAGGCTATTGGACGGGTTGGTTCAGATGCCGAAGGCGGTGCGGAGTGTGTCGACGTAGTCGAGCTTTTCCCAGCTGAAGAGTTCTACTTCGATTACTTTTTCACCTTCGTATTTTGAGTGGAATGTTTTGGTCACGCGGCGGGGCGTGCGGCCAAGGTGTCCGTAGGTGGCTGTCTCAAGGTAGATGGGGGTGCGCAGCTTGAACCGCTGTTCGATGGCGTGGGGACGCATGTCGAATATACCGCGAACGATCTCCGATATCTTGGCGTCGGTCATGTCGACCTTGGCGCTGCCGTCGGTGTTGACGTAGAGGCTGACCGGCTCGGCTACACCGATGGCGTAGGCTACCTGTACCAGAGCGCGTTCACATACTCCGGCTGCTACAAGGTTCTTGGCGATGTGTCGTGCGGCGTAGGCAGCCGAACGGTCGACCTTGCTGGGGTCTTTGCCCGAGAATGCGCCACCGCCGTGAGCGCCGCGTCCGCCGTAGGTGTCGACGATGATTTTTCGTCCGGTGAGTCCCGTATCGCCGTGGGGGCCGCCTATTACAAACTTTCCGGTGGGGTTGACGTGGAGCACGAACTTGTCGTCGAGCAGGTGCTTCAGATTCTCAGGAAGGGCTTCTTTTACGCGGGGAATGAGGATGTTGCGTACATCGTTGGCTATGATGCGGAGCATCTCCTCGTCGGCTTCGGCCTGAGTGCGTTTGTCGTCGGGCTTGATGAAGTCATCATGCTGTGTCGAGATGACGATTGTGTGTACCCTGACGGGGTGGTGGGCCTCGTCATATTCTACTGTTACCTGGCTCTTTGAGTCGGGACGCAGGTAGCTCACGCGCTCGCCGTTGTCGTTAATGTAGGTCATGGCCGACTTGTCGCGGCGAATCTTTGACAGCTCTTTGAGCAGCGCGTGGCTCAGTGTGACTGTGAGGGGCATGTAGACCTGTGTCTCGTTGGTGGCGTAGCCGAACATCATTCCCTGGTCGCCTGCACCCTGTTCCGAGGGGTCGGTGCGTTCTACGCCGCGGTTGATGTCGGGGCTCTGCTCGTGAAGGGCCGAGAATACACCGCACGCTTCGCCGTCAAACTTCAGCTCGCTGCGGTCATAACCGATGCTCTTGATGACGCGGCGGGTTACATCCATGAGGTCGATGTAAGCGCTGCTTTTAACCTCGCCGGCTACTACAACCTGGCCGGTGGTTACGAGGGTTTCGCATGCTACTTTGGACTGTGGGTCGTGAGCGAGGAACTCGTCAAGCACGGCGTCTGATATCTGGTCGGCAACTTTGTCGGGATGTCCCTCTGATACCGATTCGGAAGTAAAAAGATAGTTCATTGTCGTAATGTAGTTTTGTTGTTGCATAATCCGTTATCGCCGTGGCCGGTGGTTGATTCGGCGGCTGTCGCATACATGCTTAAACTACATTTCTCTGATTGACTGGTCGCGGCACGGTTTGAATTGGTCCGGCAAGGCACTCAGGCCGTTGCGGGGATGAGCCGCGAAGTGCAGTTTTAGCATTTTTTTGAGTGGTTGCAAGCAGCCAAATTTTTCCACATTGACGCCATAGGCGTAAAAATTCACTGCAAAGGTACAAAACTTCATTGATATTTCAATGGCGCAGTGTGTTAAAACTTTGCGAGCCGGCTCTGAATAGCCGGCTCGCGTATGTGTGGTCGTGAGTGTTGATTATCGGGTTGCTTTCACCGCGTCGGTGCGCGATGTGTTGCCGCTGTCGAAGAGTCGCGTGCGTGCAAGCATGCAGGCTCCTATGACGCCGGCTTTCTCCTTGAGCTTGGAGAGGGAGATGTTTGTGTCGCGGTTTACGAGATTGAGCGAGTGTTTGCGCACGGAGCTGCGGATGGGCTGCACGAGATAGTCGCCCGTCTGTGACAGTATGCCGCCTATTACTACCTCCTCGGGGTTGAAGATATTGATGAGTCCGGCTATGTGCTTGCCCAGGTTGTGTCCCACCTCTTCGAGCAGGTCGATACACAATACATCCTCATGGTTGATGGCGTCGATGATGTGGCTCAAAGTCACCTTGGAGGGATCCTCCTCGATAGCTTTTGACAGTATCGAGCTCTCGCCGCGGCGCACGCGCTCCACGAGCTTGCGGTGGATCGCGATGCCCGATGCCTCGGTCTCGAGGCATCCTTTCTTGCCGCAATGGCATATCACCTCGTTGTCGTAGCAGGGGTAGTGGCCAAACTCGCCGGCAAATCCCGAGTTGCCCGAGTAATTCTTGCCGTCGATTATTATGCCGAGGCCAAGGCCCCAAGACAGGTTGATGAACAGGATGTTGCGTTTGTTGCTGATGTTTCCGCAAAGGTATTCTCCATAGGTCATTGCGCGCGAGTCGTTGTCGATGGTCACCTCGAAGCCTATGCGGTTGCTGATGATCTGGGCCACCGGCTCCTCGCCGAGGTTGAACCAGCTGTAGCTGTAGCCGGCCTCGGGATTGACGCGGCCCGAGATGTTTACATTGACGTTAAGGATGTGACGGCGGTCTATGTCGAGCGAGTTCACGAACTCGTCGATTACCCGGCAGAGCGCCTCGAGACCCTCGGCCGAGTTGGATATCTCGCTCACTACATTCATGCGGTGCTCCACGATCTCGCCGTTGAAGTTCATCAGGGCGATGTTTACCGACCCGAGGTTGATGTCGACTCCTATGAAGTAGCCCGAGTCGGGGTTCAGTCCATACAGGTGAGGGTGTCGGCCCTCTGATGTCTCGAGCTTGCCATAGGTCAGCAGCAGACCGGTCTCACACATTTCCTCGATGAGCTTGGTCACCGTTGGGATGCTAATGTCGAGCGCGCGTGACAGCTCCGAGATTGTCGAGTTGCCGTTGTAGATGTAGTAGTTGATTATGCGTTTTTTGAGTATTGCATTTTTGCTACCTGTTTCTATTGCTTTCATTAAATCGTAGGCCATGGTATGATGATAACTTATGGTTTAATAGTCTGGTTGAATCGTCGTCTTATCGCGTGGTAAGCTGGTGCTGTTCGGCGATATTTTTACAAAAATAGTATATTATGTTTTAAAATGCAACTCCATTATGAAATAATTTTAAAAACTACCGCATTTTTGTAAAAGTTTGACTATATTTGCACTATGACATCCGTTTGACCGATGTGAGTGTAGATAATTATACTGAAATTATACATTAACTTATTACATTATATATAATAATGAAAATTCTTAATAGGGGGTTGGTATCTTTGATGGCGCTTGTGTCGATTAGTTTGGGCACGAATGCCGAGATAAAGCTCAGCCCGGTGTTTTCTGACGACATGGTCTTGCAACAGAATGCGGTAGTGCGCGTTCACGGAACAGCCGTTGCCGATTCTAAAGTCAAAGTTTCGGCCCCTTGGCTGCATAAGCCGGTCGAGACGCGCTCGGGCAGCGACGGGTCGTGGAGCCTCGAGTTGCCTACACCCGGCTATGGCGGTCCCTACGAAATCACCGTGAGCGACAAGGACGGGAAGGTTACTCTCGGCAACGTACTCGTAGGCGATGTGTGGGTGTGTGGCGGACAGTCGAATATGGAGATGCCTATGCGCGGTTTTTCCGGGCAGCCCGTTCACGGAACCGCCGATATGATAGTAAGGGCCGATTCAAATCGGGACCTGCGTCTTTTCAAGCAGCCGCGCGACTGGTCGACAACGCCTAAGGCCGATGTTGACAGCGGCCGGTGGACGGTCGAAACGCCCCTCACTGTTGGCGACTTCAGCGCCGTAGGATACATATTCGGTAATTATATCCAGGATGTATTGGATATACCCGTAGGATTGATTCAGTGTTGTTGGAGCAACTCGAAGATTGAGACATGGATGCCGCGCGAGGTGTTCCGGGCGCAGTTCCCCGAGATAGAATTGCCGGCCGAAGACCAGACCGAATTCGGCTGGCTCGAGGGTACTCCTACGTTACTATATAACGCGATGGTGAATCCATGGGATGGTTTTCCCGTGAAAGGTGTCGTATGGTACCAGGGTGAAGCCAATCACCCTTATCCCGAGATGTATAAAAAGCTTTTCCCCGAGTGTGTGAAAGCATGGCAGCATGTGTTCCGCAACGACTCACTGCCATTCTATTACGTGCAGCTCGCTCCTTACAATGCCGGTGATGGCCGGGCTTTCGGCTATGCCGAGTTTCGTCAGGCTCAGGCCGAGTTGCTCGACAAGGTTCCCAATGTGGGCATGGTGTCGACGGGCGACGTGGGTGACAGCATTTTCATTCATGCTCCCAAGAAAATAAAAGTGGGAGAACGCCTTGCATATCTTGCACTCGAGCAGACTTATAGCCGAGATGGCGCCGATGTAAAGGTGCCCGTAGCGCGTGGGTGCGGATTCAATCCCCAGGAAAAAACCGTATGGATTACCTTTGACAATTCCGGTCATGGCCTTATACCCACCCAGTGTGAGTTGTCGGGATTCGAGATCGTTGATGCCGACGGCAATATCCACGATGCGGTAGCCAAGACGTTTGGCGGCAACGGTGTGGCAGTGTGGTCGCCTGTCGATAACCCTGTCGAGGTGCGTTACGGTTTCCGCAACTATTACGAGGCATCGCTATATAATAATATGTATATACCGGCATCGCCGTTTAAAATGTCAATACCTAAATAAACCAATTCAATATGAAACTGAAACATGCG
Source organism: uncultured Muribaculaceae bacterium (assembly GCA_947386115.1). Lineage (GTDB taxonomy): Bacteria > Bacteroidota > Bacteroidia > Bacteroidales > Muribaculaceae > JAAVFS01. The sequence continues at coordinate 14,202 of CANDNO010000054.1, read as the reverse complement.
CTTTTCACCGCTGTGGCATTTCTGGCCGCCGGTTCTGTATCACAGGCCCGCTCTGTGGCAAGCTACCGCACGATACCGTTGCCTCACAGCATCACGTTGACCCCCGAGGTGTCACCGTTCATTCTCGGTGCCGATGTCGAGATTGATGCTCCCGAGTCGCTGGCCAACGAGGCCCGGTTTATGCGTGAGTATATCCCGGCCGGGCTCAAGGGCAAGTCGAGCGGAAAGATTACACTGCGCTCTGATCTGGTTGATATCAACCCCGAGGCATATATGATAACCTTGGGTCCCGACGGCGTCACTGTCAACGGTGCTTCGCCGGCCGGAACGTTCTATGGCGTTCAGACGCTACGCAAGTCAATGCCGGCCGAGCTTGATGCCGATTGCCAGGTAGAACTACCCGCAGGCCAGATCATCGACCGTCCTCGCTTCGCCTATCGTGGAACTCACTTTGACGTATCTCGCCATTTCTTTACGCTCGATGAGGTAAAGACGTTCATCGACATGATCGCTCTGCACGGCATCAATACTTTCCACTGGCACTTGACCGATGACCAGGGCTGGCGCATCGAAATCAAGAAATATCCCCGCCTCACCGAGGTGGGATCATATCGTCCCAATTCGATAATAGGTCGTACCGGCCCCGGTTATGACAATACACCCGTGAGCGGTTTCTACACCCAGGATGAGGCTCGCGAGATTGTCAAGTATGCCGCCGACCGTCACATCCAGGTGATTCCCGAGATCGACCTTCCCGGTCACATGATGGCCGCCATGGCGTCTTATCCCGAGCTGGGTTGTACGGGCGGTCCTTACGAGGTGTGGCGCGCATGGGGCGTCAACGACGGCGTTCTGTGTCCCGGCAAGGACGGCACGATGCAGTTCATTGCCGACGTGCTCAACGAGGTGATGGACATATTCCCCGCGCCCTATATCCACATAGGTGGCGACGAGTGTCCCAAGGTGTTGTGGACCAAGTGTCCCCACTGCCAGGCTCGCATCAAGGAGCTCGGCCTTGTCGAGAAAAACGGGGTGAGCCCCGAGTCGCAGCTCCAGGGCTACGTTACATCGTTTGCGTGCAACGTAGTGCGCGAGCATGGCAAGAGCGCTATAGGCTGGGACGAAATACTTGAGTGTGAGATTCCGCAGGATGCCATCATCATGTCGTGGCGCGGAGTCGAGGGTGCCACCGAGGGAACGAAGCGTGGACACCGTGCCATACTTACCCCTACAAGCCACTGCTACTTTGACTTCTACCAGACGAAGGATACCGCCAACGAGCCTTACGCCATAGGCGGCCTCACTACCGTCGAGCGCGTTTACTCTCTCGAACCATGCCTCCCGACCATGACCTCCGAGGAGAAGGCGCTCGTGATGGGTTGCCAGGCCAATCTGTGGACCGAGTATATTCCCACTTTCTCTCACGTCCAGTACATGGAGCTCCCCCGACTGGCCGCTCTCAGCGAGGTGCAGTGGCTCGACCCCGACAAGAAGAATTTTGAGGATTTCAAAACCCGCATCCCCGCCATCATGGCAATGTATGACAAGATGGGCTACAACTATGCCAAGCACATTGCCGACGTCGACGTGCGTTATGATGTCGACAGCGACCGTGGCGCCCTGGTGATGACCTGCTCGGCGCTCCCCGGTTACGACATACGCTACACACTCGATGGCACGAATCCCACTGCCGAGTCTACGCTTTACACCGAGCCGGTGGCTATCGACAAAGACTGCGTAATCAAGACGACGACATTCAACAAGGGCATCGAGGGACACCCTGTTTGTGATACCCTTGCCGTTGGCCTGCTTACTTTTGCAAAATGTACGCTTGCCGTAGAGCCCGATGCAGGTTATGCCTTTAACGGCGCTCAGCAGCTTGTTGACGGACTGAGCGGCTCGTGCAACTATCGCACCGGACGCTGGCTCGGTTTCTCGGGCCGCAATTGCGACGCTACGATCGAGCTTTCACAGCCCAAGACTCTGAGCGAGGTGTCGTTTAACGTCGACGTCTTCTCATGTGACGGTCTTGTTGACTGCCGCGGTGTCGAGGTTTATGCCCAGACTCCCGGAAGCGATAAGTTCGAACTGCTTGCGAGCGAGGAATATCCCGAGATGGACCGTTCAAAAGAATTTGACGTTGTAAACCATGTGGTTAAATTCAAACCTACCGAGGTCAAGAAACTCCGTGTCGTTATCAAGCCGCAGTGGGTGCTTCCCGAGTGGCATCTTCTCACGGGTTGTCTCGGATTCCTCTTTGTCGATGAAATATCAGCTAAATAATGAAACTTATCAATCTCTCTCAGATACTGTTAGCGCTGACGGCGATAGCTGCCGGCGCTAATTTGCATGCCCGCAATATTGCGCAATATAACACGATACCGCTCCCTCACGAGGTCGAAGCGATGCCCGGACGTCCTTTCATCATGGGTGCCGATGTGAAAATTGCAGCCGGCCAGGGTCTTGAGAACGAGGCCCGGTTTATGGCCGACTATCTGTCCTCGGGACTCAGAGGTTTCTCGACAGGTGACATAGAGCTGAGGGCCGATCTCGAGGATTCCAACCCCGAGGCTTATACTATCAATATCGATGGCGACAGGGTAGTGATCAACGGCGCGTCGGCTGCCGGCGTGTTCTATGGCGTGCAGACCCTGCGCAAGTCGCTTCCCTCCCGGCTTGATGCCGACGGAACCGTAGAGCTCCCGGCCGTGCGCATCTACGATCGCCCCCGTTTTGCATATCGCGGCATGCATCTTGATGTAGCCCGCCATTTCTTTGGAGTAGATGATGTCAAGACCTATATCGATATGATCGCCCTGCACGGCGGCAATACCCTTCACATGCACCTTACCGACGACCAGGGATGGCGCGTCGAGATAAGCAAATACCCGCTCCTCACTCAGATAGGCTCTCACCGTGACGGAACTATTGTTGGCCGTACCGGCCCGGAATATGATAACATTCCGGTCGACGGTTTCTACACCCGCGACCAGATTGCCGATATCATAGCTTATGCCGCCGAGCGACACATACAGGTCATCCCCGAAATCGACCTGCCCAGCCACATGGTGGCGGCTCTGGCCTCCTATCCCGAGCTCGGATGCACCGGCGGACCCTATGAGGTGTGGCAGCGCTGGGGAATCAAAGAGGATGTCCTCTGTCCCGGCAAGGACGCGACCATGCAGTTTATCACCGATGTGCTCGATGAGGTGATGGATATGTTCCCCGCACCCTATATTCACATAGGTGGCGACGAGTGCCCCAAGACTCGCTGGAAAGAGTGCCCCGATTGCCAGGCCCGTATCAAGGAGCTCGGACTCGTCGAGAAAGAGGGTGTAAGCCCCGAGGCACAATTGCAGGGGTATGTCACAGCCCATGCCTGTGACGTGGTACGTCGCCACGGCAAGAGCGCGATAGGCTGGGACGAAGTGCTCGAGTGTCAGGTGCCCGACGATGCCATCGTAATGTCATGGCACGGCGTGACAGGAGCCACCGAGGGCACAAAACGCGGTCACAGGGTGATACTTACGCCGTCACAGTATTGCTATTTCGACTATTTCCAGAGTCCCGACGGCCCTGACGAGCCATTCGCCGTAGGAGGTCTCACATCGGTCGAGAAAGTCTATTCGCTCGAGCCTTGCCCGCCCGAAATGCCTGATTCTCACAAGTCGCTCGTGATGGGCGTGCAGGCCAATCTGTGGACCGAGTACATCAAGACCTTCGATCACGTCCAGTACAATGTGCTTCCGCGCATGGCCGCCCTCGCCGAGGTGCAGTGGGTGGAGCCTGATAAAAAAGACTACGAGAACTTCCGCAGCCGCGTGCCGCATATAATGTCGGCCTACGATGCTGCAGGTTATAACTACGCAAAGCACATAGGCGATGTAAAGGTACACTATGAAACCGACCGCGACCTGCACGCACTCATGATGACCTGCACCGCGCTCCCCGGCTATGACATTCGCTATACGCTCGATGGCAGCGAACCCACTGTCGGCTCGCAGCTTTATACCGGGCCCGTAGCCCTCGACCGCGATTGTATCGTCAAGGTCAACACTTTCCACGGCGATGGCATTCCGGGCCGTGCGGTATGCGATACGCTCGGAATCAACGCCTTGACATTCGGGAAAGTGTCGCTTGTCAACGAACCTTACTATGTCTACGCCTTCCAGGGAGCGCCACAGCTTGTCGACGGCCTACGCGGAACAAAATATTTCCGCACCGGCCGCTGGCTCGGCTTCTCGGTAAAGGATGTCGACGCCACGGTAGAGCTTGACAGCCCCGCGACGCTCTCCACGGTGACATTCAACACAGTAGTGAAACCCGAAGACGCCCTTGCCGATGCCGAGAGCGCCGAAGTCTACGGCTCGTCCGACGGACATACATTCGAATTGCTCGCCTCGCAGACGTATGAGCCCGACGATCCCAAGGCCGACCATCACATATCCGGCCACACCCTCACATTCGAGCCCCGCACCCTGAAGAAACTCCGCATCGTAATCCGCCCCGTCAAGAAACTCCCCGCCGACCACCCCCAAGGCGGCTGGCCCGCCCTCCTCTTCATCGACGAGCTCCAAGCCCGCTAACGCTCACTCAAGGCGGGAGAGGGTGGTGAGGCGGTCGTGGTGGAGTTGGGATTTTAGGGCGGCGAGGGTGGGGAAGGGGCGTTCGTCGCGCAGGCGGTCGACTATTTGCAGTGTTAGCGTCCGGTCGTAGAGGTCGTGGTCGTAGTCTATGAGGTGGGCTTCGATGCTTATCGGTGCGTCGGGTGTGTCGACTGTGGGGCGATGGCCTATGTTGACCATCGCGGGGACTATGCTTTTGCCGATAATGGCACGGCAGGCATATACTCCGTTGGGTACTATGAGCTTGCGTGTGTTGTTGCCGGTGTCAACGTTGGCGGTGGGGAATCCTATAGTGCGGCCGAGCTGTTTACCTTTCACGACGGTGCCTGTGATGCCGTATTCGTAGCCAAGGAGTTCGTTGGCTTCGGTGATTTGGCCGGAAGTAAGCAGTCGGCGTATGCGTGATGAGTTAATGTCGCGCCCGTCGAGGGTGGTGAGTTCGGCGGCTTGTTCTACGGTTACGCCTGTGTCGGTTGCTGCCTGTCTGAACTGTTGGAGGGTTACGAGGCCGTCGCTCCCGAAGCGGTTGTCGTGGCCTATGAGCAAGAGCTTTACTCCGTTGGTCGCCAGGAGCTCTATGTATTGGCGGGCTGTCATCGCGACGACGTCGGAGAATGGTTTTATTTCTATGCGGTCGATGGTGCAGGCGTCTAACATCGATAGCTTTTCGGTGACGGTCGACAGCAGTTTTGGCGCTTTCTCGGGTCGCAAGGTGGCGAGAGGATGGTCGGTAAAGGTGTAGACGCATGTTGACAGACCTGCCTTGACGGCCCTGCGGTGAAGGTCGTCGAGCAGATAGCGGTGTCCGCGGTGAACACCGTCAAATGTGCCTACTACGGCTGCGTATCCTCCGGGATTCATTCGGCGGGAATCTGATTCATGAAGCCGTTATCGTCGGTTACGAGTGCTGTCTTGAAACCGAGTTTTGCGGCTCCGTCGAGATTGGCTTGCGAGTCGTCGAAGAATAGTGTTTCGGTCGGGTCGATTCCGAGCCTGTCGATGGCGGCTTGGAATATGGCTGCTTCGGGTTTGTAGGCTTTGACCTCAAACGATGTTATGATGCCGTCGAAGTAGTGGTTTATATCGTGGCCGTCTTTGGTGAACTCGGGCAGGATGTAGCGTTGCCACATCAGGGCGTTGGTGTTTGACAGCAGGTAGGTCTTGAAACCTTTGCGGCGCAGCTCCTCGATGGCGTGGAGTCGCTCCACGGGAATTCCTCTGAGAAACTCGCAGAATGCCTCGTCGATAGCCTCATCGGTTACGGGACGGTCAAAGTATTCGCGTATCTCGGTGCGGAATTGTTCGGGTGTGATCTCGCCGCGCTCGAGAGCGAGGAATGGTCCTTTCTGCCCATAGTCGCCTAAGAGTTCCTCGGGGTGGGGCATACCTATTTTCTTAAGCGCTTCAACGCATTTCATGCGGTCGATGTCAAGTATCACGCCGCCGAGGTCAAACAGTAAATTCTTAATCATTGTTTTTTGCGTATAATTGTCAGGCCGTCCCGCAGGGGCAGGATTACTCGCTCGACGGCGGGATCGGAGGCTATAAGATCGTTAAATTCCATGATGCCGCGGGTCTGGGCGTCATGGTTGTGCTGCGGGTCGGTGACTTTGCCGTCCCACAATGTATTGTCGGCCAGGATGTAGCCACCGGGTCTCAAGCGGGGCAGGAGCATCCTGTAATAGTCGACGTATGAGCGTTTGTTGGCGTCGATGAAGATCATGTCCCACGGCTCGTCGCCGAGCGACGGTATTATATCGACGGCGTTGCCTATGTGCAGTGTAATGCGGTGTCCGTAAGGCGACTCGTTGAAGCGTTGTCTTATGAAGTCTTCCATCTCGTCGTCAATCTCGATGGTGTGCAGGCGCGCGTCGTCGCGCAGTCCCTCGGCTATGCTGAGGGCTGAGTACCCGGCATAGGTGCCGAGTTCGAGCACGCGGCGCGGTGCTATCATCGTGGTGAGCATCTTGAGGATGCGTCCCTGCAGGTGGCCCGAGCACATGCGAGGATACAGCAGGTACACATTGACGTCGCGGGCCAGCTTTTTGAGATTGTCGGGCTCGGGGTCGATGTGGTCGAGTATGTAGTCTTCAAGCTCGGGTGTCATCGGTTCTTAGAATTTAAGTATCGCTTCTACTGCAAGGCGGTAGCTGTCGAGACCGAATCCGGCAATGACTCCGCGGCACACGGGGGTGATCATGCTGTGATGGCGTATGGGCTCGCGCGATGCTACGTTGCTTATGTGTACCTCCACCACGGGCACTTCGATGGCCGCTATGGCGTCGGCAATGGCGAGCGATGTGTGGGTGTAGGCGCCGGCATTCAGAACGATGCCCTTTATGCTCTTGTCAAAGCCCCACTCGTGGAGCATGTCGATGATGTCGCCCTCGTGGTTTGACTGCATGCGGTTTATCGTGGCTTCGGGTGTAGAAGCGGCGAGCGTGTCGAGGTATTCGTCGAGCGAACGGTCACCGTAGATTGACGGTTCGCGTCGCCCTACGAGGTTGAGGTTAGGGCCGTTGATTATGAGTATTTCGGGCTTCACGATGCTAAATTATTAGTTGTTATTTTAGTTCTACCTTTGTTGTGGGGGGAAGGGTGTTGTTGCGCTCGTCGATGGCCTCGACCACTTCGTGGGCAAGGTGCAGGAAGGCGTGTGATGCAACGGTATCGCCCATGGCGATGGGCTCTCCCTCGTCGCCTTGCTCGCAGATGGACCCCACGATAGGAATCTGGGCGAGGAGTTTAACGTTCAGCTCGTTGGCCAGGCGCACGCCACCTTCGTGGCCGAAGATGTAGTAGCGCTCGTCGGGGTGCTTCTCGGGTGTGAACCATGCCATGTTCTCGACAAGGCCGAGTATGGGGACGTTAACCTTGTCGCCGGTAAACATTGCTATGCCTTTGCGGGCATCGGCGAGCGCCACCTGCTGGGGTGTTGTGACGATGACAGCTCCGGTAATGGCAAGCGTCTGAACCAGAGTGAGGTGTATGTCGCTCGTGCCGGGAGGCATGTCGATGAGGAAGTAGTCGAGTTCGCCCCAGTCGGCATCGGTAATGAGCTGCTTGAGAGCGTTTGACGCCATGCCTCCGCGCCACAGCACGGGTGCATTCTTGTCGACAAGTAAACCTATTGAGAGGACTTTTACGCCATATTTCTGTGCAGGGATGATGAGCTCGCGACCGTCAACGCGGTGCATGTAGAGTTCCTCGTTCTCGAGGCCGAACATCTTGGGCATCGACGGGCCGAAAATGTCGGCGTCGAGCAGTCCTACCTTGTAGCCTTCGCGGGCGAGTGCTACGGCAAGGTTTGATGCTACGGTCGACTTGCCCACGCCACCTTTGCCTGAGGATATGCCTATGATGTTCTTTACATTCTTAAGGGGGCGCTCGGCCGGCTGCGGAGCTACCGTGCGTGTCTTGACATTTATGTTGCCTTTGATGTCGACATCGGGGCTTATATATGTGTTAATGGCAGTCTCGGCAGCGCGTACGATCGATTTGATGAACGGGTCGGTGGGGCGGTCAAAAATAAGTGAAAAAGACACTTTGTTGCCGTCGATGCGAATGTCATCCTCGACCATGCCGTCATCGACAATGTTCTTGCCGCTCGCGGGGTAGCGCACGTTACGCAGTGCGTCGAGTATAAGGTTGGGGTAAAGTCTTAATTCCATATCATATGTTTCGTATTATTTCGCGAAGTTAGTGATTAATCGTCTAACTGCAAAATGTTAATTAAATTTGAAAGTGAGTTAAACGCCAAGCAAAAGCATATCGGCGGTTGTTACAATAGTGAAACAACTATGTGTCAAAACAGGTTGATTGCGCTGATAACAACTATTTATTTATCCACACTATGAAACGCATATTCGTCACTTTGTTATTAGTCACGCTGCTCGGGCTGGCTCAAGGCCATGCTCAGAACATTGTCGACGACATCGACGATGAAACGCGTGACGAGCTTGCCGACGAGCAAGACTTTGAGACAGACTCGATGGCAGGCCCCGACCCTGTTATCGACCCTATAAAACTTATGCCCAAAAAGCCCTGCATATACGACATGCCATACTCGATATCGGCCAACTATCCCAATTACCGCAGGCTTGCGGCCAATACGGCAGTCCTTATAGGCGGAGGTCTCACGACACTCATAATCCTCGATCTGCTGCCCGAGAATGCCACCAACTGGAACAAGAAGGAGGAGGCCGAGGTGCCTATGACCGAGCGCTACTATAACAATGTAATGAACGGCCCCCACTGGGATGGCGACGATGCAATCTTCAACTACGTGCTGCACCCCTATGCCGGAGCGGCTTATTACATGAGCGCACGTTCGCAGGGCTTCAACATGTGGTATTCGGCGCTGTACTGTTTCGCCGTATCGACGATTTTCTGGGAATATGGCGTGGAGGCATTCATGGAGATTCCGTCATGGCAGGACCTTATAATCACCCCGCTGGGCGGCTGGCTTGTGGGTGAGGCTTTCTATCATGCCAAGCGTTATATCGTGGAGCATGATTACCGCCTGTTGGGCTCAAAACCGTTAGGCTACGTCGCCGCCTTCCTGTGTGATCCTGTCAACGAATTTCTCGGCTACTTCAGGGGTAACGATGCTCACGGCTGGAGCAAGAGGCACAAGGTGGAGCTGAATTCTCAGTTCAGCATCACTCCCGACGGTATGGGGGGCCAGACTCCTACGCTTGCCGTGACACTCACGTTCTGACTCATGCCTCGATGCCGGCTGTGTGGAGGCGGCGTATGCGATATCCGGTCCATGCCATGGCGAGCGACATGAGGGGGCTGAGGATATTGAACAGGCAATAGGGCAGGTAGACGAGAGTCGATACCCCGAGCACGGCCGAGTGTGTGACGCCGCAGGAGTTCCACGGTATGAGTACCGAAGTTACCGAAACCGAGTCTTCGAGCGAGCGGCTCAGCAGCCGGCTTTCAAGGCGGTTGCGGTTATAAATCTTGCGATAGAGATTGCCGCCTATGATTATCGACAGGTACTGGTCGGCGGTGCAGCTGTTGAGGAAAAGTCCGCTCGCAACGGTGGCCGAGACGATTGACCGCGGGCCGTCGAGGCGCCGTGTGAATGCCTCGGTGATAGTCGACAACATGCCCGAGCCCATGAGCGCTCCGCCAAACACCATCGCTGCAGCCACGAGCTTTACGGTAGGTATCATGCCGGCCATGCCGCCTGTCGCTACCAGCGGGTCGAGGATTTCGCTGCCGGTGGAAGTGGCGGTGTCGGTGAGCAGGATGCGAGCCGCGGTTCCCGACATAGAGTGTCCGGCTTCAATGAATCCGTTAACGATATCGGGTTGGAATATAAACGTGGCTGCGAGTCCAGACAGGGCGCTGACTACGAGCACGATATTGGTGTTGAAGCGTAGGAAAATGGTTATGACTGTAAGTGCAGGCACCACAAGCAGCCAGGGGGTGAGATTGAAGTTGGCTTCAAGAGCTTGTTCAATAATTATTGCATCGTTGCTGTCGCTAAGCTCAGACGCGAAGCCGGCAATGGCAAAAACCGCCAGGGCCATGAGCATCGCCGGGACCGACGTTATCATAAGATAGCGTATGTGGGTGAACAGTCTCACGCCGGTCGATGAAGATGCCAGTACGGTCGTGTCGCTCAGCGGCGATACTTTATCGCCGAAGTAGGCTCCCGAAATGATGGCTCCGGCCACCCATCCGTCGCTGTAGCCCATCACCGTGCCTATGCCCATAAACGCAACGCCTATGGTAGCGATTGTAGTCCATGAACTGCCTGTGAGTACCGAGATTACCGAACAGGTAGCGCAGGTGATAAACAGAAACATCGTGGGATTGAGTACTTTGAGTCCGTAGTCGATGAGCAGCGGGACTGTACCGCTCAGCATCCATGTAGCCGAAACGGCACCTATGAGCAACAGTACAGGGAATGACGGCAAGATCTGTTTGAAACTTTTCATCATGCCAAGCCTTAGTGCTTTTAGAGGTCGGCGGTAAAACAGTACCGATACGGTGCATGATATGAAGGCTGCTCCTAAAAGAACGGGAGCGCTCCAGTCCTGGACGGCATCGGCTCCCTCGATGGCAATTAGGGTAATGAGAGCAGCGAGCAGAAGTATGACGGGCGATAGTGCCACAATGAGCGGCATGCTTTTGCGTTGAGTATTCAATTCGGTCGATATGGTTATGTTAATCGGCTGCAAAGATACGTATAATCGACAACATATCGGGCGATTGAGGCTTTTTTAACAGCCACAATGAAAAGTCGGCCCGTGCTACTATGGCACGGGCCGACTTGTAATAGATTTATATTATTATTTAGTTAGAGTAAGGTTTACGATAGATTTGGCAGGCATCTTGACTGTGAGGATGTTGCCGTTGAGCTTGGCGCCGCTGAATGCTTCGGGTGATACCAGTTCGGGTTTGCCGAAGTCGTTGTAGTCGGCTATGTTCTTGGCTGTGAGTATCTCACCGTTAACTTTTTTAACGCCGAGGCTTCCGAGCTCTACCTTTACCTCGCAGTCGTTATCGAGGTCGACGTTGGTGAGCGACAGGGTCACAACGCCGTTTTTCTCAGAGGCGGTGGCGCTTACAGTCTGGAACGTGCGGGGTTTGCTGCCGCGCTCGTTCTCGGCTTTCATTTTCTTGCTCTCGATGTGGCAGGGGATGACGCGTGCGCCCTGGTGGGGTACGTACATCTTGAACACGTAGTAGGTGGGTGTAAGTACCATCTGGTCGCCCTTGGTGAGTACCATCGACTGGAGCACGTTGGCTACCTGGGCGATGTTGGTCATGCGCACGCGGTCGGTGAACTTGTGGAAGACGTTGAGCGACAGTGCTGCCACCATGGCGTCGCGCATGGTGTTCTGCTGGTAGAGGTGACCCTTGATGGTGCCGGGTTCTTCGTCCCACCATGTGCCCCACTCGTCGACGAGGAGAGCTACGCGCTTGCCGGGATCATAAACGTCCATGATGGCGGCGTGACGCTTCACAACGTCTTCGATTTCAAGACATTTGCCGATGGTCCAGTAATACTGGTCGGTGGTGAAGTCGAGGGCATAGCCTTTGGGTTTGTCCCATGAATAGCAGGTGTAGTAGTGGAGCGAGATGCCGTGCATCTGGTGTCCGGCCTTTTTCATGAGGGTCTCGGTCCAGTCATAGTCGTAGTCGCTGGCACCTGAGGCTATTTTGAACAGTTTATTGCCGTCATAGTTGCGGCAATATACGCCATAGCGGCGGAAGAGGTCGGCGTAGTAGGGCGCGAGCATGTCACCGCCACAGCCCCACGATTCGTTGCCCACACCGAGGTATTTAAGGTGCCAGGGTTTTTCACGGCCGTTCTGTTTGCGCAGTGTTGCCATGGGGCCATCCTCGGCTGTGATGTATTCTACCCATTTGGCAAGTTCCTCGACAGTACCCGAGCCAACGTTGCCGCTGAGATAGGGCTCGCAGCCAAGCAGCTCGCAGAGGTTGAAGAACTCGTGGGTTCCGAACGAGTTGTCCTCGACGGTTCCTCCCCAGTTGTTGTTGACCATGCGCGGACGGTTTTCTTTGGGACCCACGCCGTCCATCCAGTGATATTCGTCGGCGAAGCAGCCACCGGGCCAGCGCATTACGGGTACTTTGAGCTCGCGCAGGGCGTTGAGCACGTCGTTACGGTAGCCGTTGGTGTTAGGGATGGGCGATTCGGGACCTACCCAGAGACCTCCGTAGATGCAGGTGCCGAGGTGCTCGGCAAACTGGCCGTAAATCTCGGGCATGATGGTGTCGGTTGCAAACGGGCTGTCGTTGAGTGTAACGACGGCTTTGTCGGTAGCAGCCGAGGCCGATAGCCCCGACAGCAGCAGCACTCCGGCTGCAAGAGAAATCATTTTCATGTTATATATAAGTATATGTAGGATTATCAATTAAAAGCTATCACCTCGCGATTACCTAACGCGTTTTCCCCACACCGAGCGGCCGCGGCTGTCGAGGCCGGTAAACAGTATGGTGTCGGCTTGGCGTTCCCAGTCGTGGCCGGCATGGATAATGAGGTTTGTGATCTTCTCGCCACCGATAGTGAGCTCAAGGAGTTGATTGTCGGTGTCAAACTGCCACGAGCCGCTGTTTTGGCCAAGAGTGAGGAATCCGTCGGGATAGATAGCGCAGGTGTGGCTGTGATTTGACTCACCCTTCTTGAGACCGCCCTCGCCCCATAGTACCTGGCCGGCTTCGAGGCCACGGTCGCTGCGCGGGTCCTCGACGCGGATTATTTCCCACACGCCGGCAAGGTCGGCTTGCTCAAAACGACGGTCGTCGTTGCCGGCATATCGCTGGGGTGATACAACGGGCCAGCCCTCGGGGGTGAAGAATACTTGGCGCAGGTGCAGGTCCATCAGCTCGTTGCGTGGAGCCAGTCGGCCCTGGTGTACCATAAATACGCGTCCGGTACCGTCGTCAAACACGCCACAGTGTCCCGTTCCGGCCCATCCGTCATGGTCGTGGAAATCATAAGGCGCAGTGAGGATGGGGAAGTTGTTGGTGGTGTCGCGCATCTCTTTACCGTGGAAATCGATAAACGGGCCCTCGGCCTTATCGCTACGGCACACGCGCACGTTGTAGGTGGTCATCAATGGCTCGTAGGAACCGAAGAGATAGTATGTGTCGAGATTCTTGTTGTAGAATATTTCGGGAGCCTCGAGATTGTCAACGCGCCAGTTGGCACGGCGGGCTGCAAGATGTCCCAGGTCGCCCGGAGTCTTGGTAAGACCGGTGGCCGGGTCGAGTTCGACACAGTAGAGACCGCCGAAGTATGAGCCGTAGTGCATCCAGTGCTTTCCGTCGGGCGTGATTATAACGCTCGGGTCGATGGCGTTCATGGGTGTCGACTCATTGGTTTTTACCACGCAACCTTTCTGAGTCCAGGGGCCCTCGGGCGACGATGACTCGGCAAGGCCGATGGCCGACGTGGGTTTACCGAACGCCGATGCGCAGTAGTACAGGCGGTAAATATCTCCTACCTTTAATATATAAGGGGCCCACAGGTTGCCGGGGCCGCGGCCGTTGTTGTTCTCCTTGACCCACGCTGCGGCTTCGCCGGGTATCGAGTCGAAAGCCCATCCGCGGTATTCCCAGTTGACGAGGTCGCTCGAGCGGCGCACCTGCACGTAGCCGGTTTTGACCTTAGGGCGTTGTCCCTGCTTGCCACGGTTGGCCGGGTTGAAGTATATCGCGTCGGTAGAATACATATAATAATAGTCGCCGGCCTTTATGCATGACGGGTCGTGGACGTTATATGTGCCCCAAGCGCTGTAATTGTCGAGCGATGATATCGGGGTGTAGTCGTCGGGCCATGGATTGGGGCGTGAGACGGGCTCAAACGCATGGGCCGAGGCCATGGCGCCTCCGGCAATAATGGATAATGTGAATAATAGGTTTTTTAGTGACATGGTATAGATGGATAAAAATGCGAAAAATTTTTGTAAAGATATTCATTTTTATTTAAAGGCAAGGTGGATAAATCGTGATTATTGGTGTAAGTATGCTTTTTTGCCTAAAGTCAAAGTCGAAACGCAATTTACACCTGCACAGCTTCATATTTTTT
>CANDNO010000053.1 GCA_947386115.1 uncultured Muribaculaceae bacterium | reverse complement strand
GTTGAATTTTTTAAACATTTTCGCTAATATTGCATTTGCCCTTGGACTCTACAGTATGCTTTTTTGAACGATTTGTGCATGTTTGTATGTTAAAAATCTTGCAGGTATATTTTTAATTGCTAATTTTGGCATCGCCAATCATTGATTCACCCAACCATGACTAACAATTTTACCCGATTTATCTTCACTTTGCTGTCGGTGCTTTTCTCGGCCGCCTGTTGTCTGCGTGCGGTGCCGTCGCGATTCCTGGATAATTACAACATTACTTGCTATACCATGAACGATGGTCTGGCAAATAACCATATAGATGACATCTACATGGACAGCAAGGGGTTCCTGTGGGTGGCTTATCTTGGTGGCGGACTGTCGAGGTTTGACGGTTATGATTTTGTGAACTTCAATGAAATCAGCGGCAAGCTGCAGATCAAGAGCGGTTTCGTCTCGGGACTCGCCGAGGATAGGTTTGGCCGGCTGTGGGTCGCCGGAGAGTGTGGAATCGACGTTATCGACCTGGCAACGTTGACGAATATCGTTCCTGAAGATAGGAGCGGGAAGTGGAATGAATTTAATTTCGGTGGCATCACCGATGTCATCATCGACTCTACCGGAACCGTATGGGTTGGAGGCCACCAGATGCTGTGGCGCGTGCAGCTCGACCAGAACGGCGACATAGCGACGATATCGTCGCTACCCATCCCGGGGGCTTTTCACCGCGGAATGCCGGTGAGGGATATCGATAATGACGGCGAGGTGTGGGTAGGAATAGGCAACACGGTTTATAAAATCAAGGTAGGAAGCGACGGCGCTATCACGCCCCAGCCGGTGGCCGACGTGTTGAGTAATCTTGACGAAGTGGAGTATTTCAGCGATTTTGTGGTTAAGGACGGCGAGGTGTGGATCTCGACCAATCACGGCCTGTTTCGTTACGACCCCAATAACAATATGGTCAAGCATTACATGAGCGACCCGGCCGACCGCAACACGCTGTCGCAGAATTTCCTTACCGACATAGCCGTGACCTCCAACAACCGCCTTGTGGTGTCGTCGCTAAGAGGCCTCAATGTGTATAACCCTATCAATGATACGTTTGAACGCACGTTTGGTGAACGTCACAATATCAACAACCAGTTTGTCAACATGTTGCTCGTGGCCGGTGACAAATTGTTCGTGGGCACCGAGGGTGGCGGCATGAACGTACTCTCGCCCAGGCGTATGAACATCGATGTGATATCTCACGACGACAGCGATCCCCGCTCGCTGTCCAGCAATCCCGTCAACGCTATCACCGAGGGCCCCGACGGCTCGCTGTGGATAGGCACCGTCGAGGGTGGCCTTAACGTGCGCCGCCGGGGCGATAATCACTTTACACACATTACAACCACCGATGGCGTGCTGAGTCATAACTCGGTGAGCGCGCTTGCCTTTGATGGTTATGATCGCCTGTGGGTGGGCACATGGGGCGGCGGTGTCGATGTAATCTCGTCGCGCCCTCCCTACGAGCCGCTGTTAAGAATCAACCAGCAGTCGGGCTACGAGCAAAATATCTCATTCATAGGTACTCTGGTGTATGATTCGGTCAACGACGGTATGTTCATAGGCTCGAACAGCGGTCTGCTTTTCTATGATCTGCGCACCGGCAAGGTCTCGCAGGCATTGAAAACGGGCCCCGAGTTCATGGCGTTTGGATTTGTGGGATCGCATGTCGACAGCAACGGCAAGCTGTGGCTGGGCAGCGCCGGCGGACTTGTTATCGTAGACCTTAACAAAAGGCTCGCCGACGGCACGTTTGCCTATGAATACAAGCTAAAGCGGCTCGATGGCCGGGCTACCGATGTAATTGAGCGCCCGTCATGCTTCTACGAGGGGCGGGACGGCTCCATGTGGATAGGAACTAACGGTCACGGCATTTATCAGGGTGTGGCCGACGATGCCACGGGCGAGATGAAGTATATCAACTATACTACGGCCGATGGGCTGGTTAACAACTCGGTACGCGGCATAGCCGGCGATGCATCGGGCAACCTGTGGATATCGACGATAAACGGACTGTCGCGTTTCGATACATCACGGCGACATTTCACCAATTACAGCGTGAGTGACGGCCTTCCCGACAATCAGTTCTACTGGAACGCCACTTGCATGGCGGGCAACGGCCACATATTGTTTGGTACGACCAAGGGTGTGGCCGATGTGGAGCCCGACAGCGACACGATGCGTCCGGCTTCTGATAAGGTGGTATTCACCGGGCTTACCGTGGGCAACAATAACATCTCGGGTGCCGACGGCCGTATCGTGGAGCGTGATATCGCCTATGCCGACCGTATCGTGCTGCACGAGAGGGATAAATCGTTTACCGTTGAATTCTCGGCACTCGACTATGATCCCAAGGCCAATGCCGGATACCTATACCGACTCAAGGGCTTTGACAAGGACTGGATTCCTGTCGACCCCAACAGGCGCTGGGCAAGCTATACCAACCTCTCGCCCGGCAGTTATGTGCTGCAGGTCAAGTACCTGCCCGGTGGCAACGACCCCGACGCGCCCATAACTGAACTGCCGGTCGTTGTGAAGCCATACTTCTATAAGTCGGCCTGGTTTATCATACTGAGCGCCATCCTCATTATCGCGCTTATAGTATTCATATACAAGTTCAGGGTCAACGAGCTCAAGCAGCAACGCCGTCGACTCAGCGAGGAGATTGCACGTCGCACGGCACAGCTCGCCGAGCAGAAAAAACTTGTGGAACATCGTGCCAATGAGCTGGCCGACCGCAACGAGCAGTTGCAGGCTCAGAACGAGGAGATCAGCCGCCAGAAACTGCAGCTCACCGAGATGAACCGGCAGGTCAAGAAAATGACCATGGACCGCATCCAGTTCTTCACGAGCATAACCCATGAGTTCCGTACGCCTATCACCTTGATTATAGGCCCCATAGAGCGTGCGCTCAAATTCAGCACAAACCCCAAGGTCATCGAGCAGCTGCACTTTGTGGAGCGCAATTCCAAGTACCTGCTCACTCTCGTCAACCAGCTTATGGATTTTCGCAAGGTCGAGTCGGGAAAGATGGAGATTTCCTACACCGTGGGCGACATGCGGCGCTTTGTCGAAGAAATAATCACTCCGTTCCTGCCTCTTGCCGCCGAACGCGGCATTACGGTGAGATGTCTCTACAGGTTGCACGGCGAGTCGCAGGTGTATGACGAAGAGTCGATGCGCAAGATTGTCATCAATCTGCTGTCTAATGCCATAAAATATACGCCCGACAATGGTCGCGTCACTATATATATGGCCCATCTCCCGGGCCGTAACGCCGATGATGAGGAGAAGTTCTATTTTGCCGTGAACGACACGGGCAGTGGTGTCGACGAAGCCGACATGCCACACATTTTCGACCGCTTCTATCAGGGTGAGAGCAAGTTGAAGTATCCGCTCCCAGGTGCAGGCGATAGCGGCATAGGGCTTTATCTGTGCCGCAGCATTGTCGAGTTGCACGGTGGCCACATATCGGTGCGCAACAATCATGGTCCCGGATGTACATTCCGTGTAGTGGGCCCTGTGCCCAAACTTGCCACTGAAAATGTGCCTCAGGCGCTTTCAGCGCATGTCGAAACAGAGATGACCCCCCCATATTCACTTGAAAACCAACGCAATGAAGTTGTGTTGGTGGTCGAGGACAATGATGATATGCGCCGGTATATCTGCTCTATCCTCCGCGACCACTACTCGTTGCTCGAGGCCCGCAACGGTATCGAGGCGCTGCAGGTGCTCACCGAGCAGAATGTCGATTTCATCATCAGCGACCTTATGATGCCCGGGATGGATGGCGTCGAGCTGTCGCGCAGGGTTAAGGAGAATTTCGCCATAAGCCACATACCGTTTCTTATGCTCACGGCCAAGACGGCCAACAAGTCGCGCATCGACAGCTACCGCATAGGTGTCGACGATTATCTGCTCAAACCCTTCGACGAGGAAGTGCTGCTGGCCCGTATCGAAGGCATTCTGCTCACGCGTCGCCGCCTGCAGCACAACTTCAGCGACAGCATGGACACCGCCGCCCTCGACATAGCCTCGGAGTCGCGCGACAAGAAGTTCATCGACCAGGTGATGGAGACGATAAAGCAGAACTACAAGAACTCATACTTCGAGGTGGGCGACTTTGCCGAGGCACTCGGAATAAGCCGCAGTCTGCTCAACAAGAAACTGCAAAGCCTCATGGGACAGAGTGCCGGACAGCTCGTGCGCAACTATCGCCTCAACATGGCCCGTGAACTCATCATGAAAAACAGGGAGACACGTGCCATGAACATAAGCGAGATTGCCTATGAGGTTGGTTTTAACGATTCTAAGTACTTTACACGCTGCTTTACCAAGCAATTTAACATAACTCCCAGCGCCATGCTTAACGGTGGGGTGTAGTAAAAATCCACCACAATAATATAAAAATCCACCCTCGCGCGTGGGCAATGGCGTACTTTTGCGTAGTTTAACATTCGACCGTTGATATGTTAAACTACCCTATGATTCTTTTTAGAAACTTAAAAAACTTAATAACTAACCTTAAATTATTCACATGAAGACTAAGAAATGGATGTGTTTCGTAGCAGCATTGTCTGTTATGATGGCAAGTTCTTCTTGTCATGACTGGGGTCAGATGGATCCGCCTGCGGCCGATGATGTCTACCCAACACTTGAGAACGTGGCGGCATACACGTTCGACGAAGAGTCTCTCGATCCTATGGTGTTCAAAACCGGCAGCTATACAGGTGTAGATATTCCTACGCTATATGCCGACCAGGAAAAGGGTCAGGTTCTCTACCTCAACAATGGTTATATAACCATGAACAATCCTCTCACGCACGTAACTGCTCAAAACGGAGTGTCGCTCACATTCTGGATGAAGCAGGGCAAGGTTGTCTTGCCCGAAGCCACGGCGCTTGCCGACGAAGGCGGAGAAGAAGTTCCGGAACCTCAGGATCTCACCGGCGCTCTCATAGGTTTTACCAACGAGAACAACAGCGGTCGCCTGTTCTTTACCGCCAATGGCTGGATCAGTTACAGTGGTATTGACGGCGAGTGGAGCGAGAATGATCCTGCCCAGTACGAAACCGGCTATATAACTCCCGGCGAGTGGCATTATGTAGCGCTCATCGTTCGTAACAATGGTTACGGCATCTATGTCGACGGTCAGCGCAAGGTAGATAAGATAGTAACAGATTTTGATTGTTCTAAACTGTTCAAGTTTATGAACAATGTTTCTACATTATATATAGGCAAGGGTAGTGATACCGATACCGCGCCCTGGTCGATCGATGATCTCAAGATCTATCGCAACCAGATCTCTGAGAAGGAAATCGCTCGTCCCAATATGGGTGGTGGCTCTACCGGCCCTGGTGGCGACAGTGGATTTGAGCCTGTCAAGCCTATTTATTACAACACATTTGATGCCGATAACAGCGATGTCACCATTCACGGTGCTGGCGAGTTAAAATATGTTGGCGGACAATGGGGTACAGTCTATTCAAACGGCATGGACGGAATGCGTCAGAACTATCTTGTACTCCCGTCGACAGTCCTGTCACAGTCGGCCGAGACACAGGCCCTTTCGATCGGTGTCTGGGTGAACCGTGGTAACGAAACAGCTGCAGGTCACTATATGTGGAGCCCGCTTATTTCGGCCTATGGTGCTGAGAATACTGTTGACAACTCATTCCCGATGTTTGTAGGGCAATACCGCGGCCTGCTTCAGACCAATGCCGGCGGAACATGGACCGACTATACCGATGCCCAAAATGTCGCAGGTGCCAATACCGTTTATCACGATGCAACCGACTGGCTTGCCGACGGTGACTGGCACTATTACACAGCAGTTATCACCCCCACTACAGCTAAGGTTTACTTTGATGGCGAGATTGCCAATGAGTGGGAACTTAACGGCTCTGAGGCCGGTGGCAGCGCAGCCGGCTTGTTGAGCGCCGATAATGGACTTTCATGGGTATGCCTTGGCGGTAACCAGGCATGGAACTGGGGTGACCCCGATCCCGGATTCTGGTTTGATGATATAGCTATATATAACGTAGAGCTATCACAGGAGACCATCAAGACTATAGTTAACATGAAGAAAGATGTGTTCTATGGAAATACATTCTCAAACGGAGCCGGTGATGCCACTGTAGTAGGTGCAGGTACATTTATCAATAACGATACTCCCGGATTCGGAAAGATCTTCAAGAATGCGATAGGCGGTACCCGCGAGAACTATCTAAAATTGCCCGCCACCAACATAGGCAAGGTTGCAGATTCAGGCGAGTTTACTGTAACTATGTGGGTTAACTCTACCGATGCCGGTGACTATTACTGGAATCCTCTCTTTACATGTTATGGTGACAACGGTACAGGCAACCCGACAATGGCTTGCCAATACCGTGGTGTGGTAGCCATCAACACCGAGGTCCCCGACAATACCGGTGCCGAGTTCTGTGACTTTGGTGCAGACTTGAGTGATACAGGCGAGGTTATCCTTTATCACGGCGACCGTGACTGGCTTGCCGACAAGAGCTGGCACCTGTATGCCGCCACTTTCACGGCCGAGCATGTAATCGTTTACCTTGACGGTGAAGTAGCCAACTCGTGGACTCTTGATGGAACAACCCGTGGTCAGATATGTAATATGCAGGGCTTCTCTCGATTCACTAATTTGTGTGTAAGCGGTAACCAGCAGTGGGACTGGGGCGATCCCGATCCCGGCTTCGGCATCGACGATGTAATGCTTTACGACCGTGTCCTCACCCAGGGTGAAATTAAGCAGCTCATGCTTTGGAAAATAAAATAAACCTTAAATCACATTATATCATCATGAATAATAAACGCAGTACAGTCCTGGACGGGTGGAGCCGATTGCTCCGCCTCATGCTGCCCGCATTCATCCTGCTGTTGGGTGCCTCTTTTGCCAAGGCCCAGACGCAGGTGACAGGTGTTGTCAAAGACTCTACCGGCGAGCCGCTCATCGGTGCAAGTGTTATCGAAAAGGGTACGTCGACCGGCGCAGCTACAAACTTTGACGGTGAATTCGTACTTTTCATCAAAGATCCCAAGACAGCAGTTCTGTCGGTAAGTTATGTAGGTTTCGAACCTCAGGATGTGCCACTGAACGGCCACACTAATATTGAAGTTATTCTTAAAGAATCGGCTGCCGCCCTCGAGGAGGTTGTGGTGGTAGGCTACGGCCAGCAGAAGAAAGAGTCGGTTGTGGGCGCCATCTCGCAGGTGAGCTCCAAGGACCTTCTCGAAACTCCTTCGGCCAACCTTTCACAGGCCATCTCGGGTAAGATTCCCGGTGTGATCACATCGCAGACTTCGGGTGCTCCCGGTGCCGACGATGCCTCGATCTTCATACGTGGACGCGCCACTTTCGCAGGCGATGCCCAGCCTCTCATCCTCGTCGACGGTATCGAGCGTTCGTTCTCGCAGATTGCCCCCGACGATATCGAGACAATCTCGGTCCTCAAGGACGCATCGGCAACAGCCGTGTATGGTGTGCGTGGTGCAAACGGTGTCATGCTTATCACCACCAAGCGTGGTAAGGAGCAGAAACCCGTTGTAAGCCTCACCGCCAACTGGCAATTCCAGACCCCTACCCGCAAGGACACATACCTTGACTCTTACCAGTCGGTAACTCTTCTTGAGGAGGCTCTCGCCAACGACGGTCTTCCCTCGCAGTACTCGGCCTATGATATCGACATGTATCGCCAGTCGGTAGCCGGAACGCTCACAGGCACCGATGCCCTGCTTTACCCCAATGTCGACTGGTATGACGAGATTCTGCGTTCGTCGGCTCCCGCTCAGCGCTACAATGCAAGCGTGCGTGGCGGTACAAAGCGCATGCGTTACTATGCTTCGCTCGAATACTATGACCAGGAGTCTCTGTTCAAGAATCTGAGCAACGACACCTACGGTAACTCGTCGAGCCTCAACTACAAGCGCTATGGTTTCCGTGCCAATGCCGACTTCTTCCTGTCGAAAGATCTGACACTGTCGGTTAACTTCGGTACACGTTTTGAGGAGCGTCGCGGCCCCAACTCGACCGAGCGTGCCAATTACAGCCAGGTGTTCTACAACCTTAACCACACTCCCGGCTGGATGTTCCCCGTTGCCTATTATCTGAATGAAGGCGATGTGACCCGTACATATTATGGTGGTTCGTCACAGTATCAGGACAATATCTATGCACGTCTGGCCGACGGTGGTTATTACAAGGCTGTAAACACCATCAACGAGACCAACTTCATCGCCGACTACAAGATGGACTGGCTTACTCCCGGCCTCAGCGCCAAGGCAATGGTATCGTTCGACTATGAGAACTATCACGTGAATAATTACAGGCGCGATTTTGCCACTTACGCCCTTCTCAAGGATGGTAATGGCAACCCTCTCGACCCTAACTCTCCCGATAGCTACAACCGCTTCAACAGTAATACATTGTTGTCATCGAGCTATTCGAGCAATACTGTCTATAAACTCTATATGGAGGGACAGCTTAACTACAAGCGCACATTCAACGAGGTTCACGATGTAACCGCCATGGTTCTGTACATGCAGAATGACTATCGCGCTAACGCTGAACTTGCCAAGCGCTATCAGGGTGTTGTGGGACGTCTCACATACGCCTATGACAACCGCTACCTCTTTGAGTTCAACGCCGGCTACAACGGTTCGGAGAACTTCGCCAAGCAGAAGCGTTACGGATTCTTCCCCTCGTTCTCTCTCGGCTGGCGTATCACCCAGGAGGAGTTCATGAACAGCACCAAGGGATGGCTCAGCAACCTCAAACTGCGTGCCAGCTACGGTCAGGTAGGTAACGATATCTATCAGGTAGGCGGTGTTCAGCAGCGCTTCCTTTACGAGCAGAAATGGTCGCAGATAGGCAATGATTACTACTTTGGCGTAAACGGCCAGACCGGTATCTACGAGCAGCAGTATCCCAACTACGGTGTAACCTGGGAGCGTGCCCACAAGTACAACCTTGGTCTCGAGTTTGGCTTCATGAACTCACATCTCACAGGTAACATCGATCTTTTCTATGAGAAACGTAATGACATCCTCACCGAGTATCTCACCCGCCCCTGGTGGTTCGGTGTGACCTCGGCTGCAGGTAACCTCGGTAAGACAACCAATAAGGGTTTTGAAATCGAGCTTCACTACAATAACATGATAGGAAGTGACTTCACCTACAACGTAGGCTTCAACTTCTCGCATGCTCAGAATGAAATCACGGCCATGGACGAGCCTGCATCGAAGACATCTTATCGCAAGCGTGAGGGTCACCCCATCGGCCAGTACTTTGGTCTCGTAGCCGACGGATTCATTACACAGGCCGACATCGACGGTGGCAAGCTCCCCATGTCGACCTATGGTTCGACTCAGGTTGGTGACCTCAAATATCGCGACATGAACGGCGACGGCTTTATTGACGACCGCGACGAGACTTTCATCGGTTTCAGCGACGTGCCCGAGAACTCTTATTCAATCTCTCTGGGTGCCAACTGGAAAGGAATCGGCTTCTCGGTTATGTTCCAGGGTGTCGATCACGTGAGCCGCTACTATGACGCCGAGGCTATGTATGCCTTCGTTGCCGGCGGTAAAGTCAAGGAGCATCACCTCGACCGTTGGAATCCCGCTGTGAGCGAAGCTCAGAACCTGGCCAACGCCAAGTATCCCTTGCTCCACTACGACAACAACGGCGACCACAACCAGCGCACCAACTCATTCTTCCTCAAGAACGGTTCATTCTGCCGTCTGAAGAACATCGAGCTCTCTTACTCGCTGCCTCAGAAGTGGATCAAGCATGCCTACATGAGCGAGTGCCGCGTATTTGTCAACGCCAACAACCTCATCACTTGGGATCACTTAGACGGGCTCACCGACCCCGAGAGCAACGGCTCCAACCGTTACCCCATCTGTAAGACTGTAAACTTTGGTGTCAACATCCAATTCTAATCACATCATGAAGAAAGCAACATTATATATAACCTCGGCACTGCTACTTGCCGGAACCACTCTTGCCGGTTGTAGCGACTTCCTTGACAAACAGCCCTCGAACGAGCTGACCGAGGAAAAGACTTTCGGCTCATGGGAGATGCTCGAGTATTTCCACAAGGATACTTACAACTTCCTGCGTCACGGTGCCAACGCTGTTAACAGCTCGTGGCTTGACGCTGCTACCGACCTCTCTGAGACGGCAATGGCTACCGGCGGTACACGTACATCGTTCAATATCGGCAACTACTATGCCGGCGGTGGCGCCCCCGAGCTTACTGCTACATGGGAGTCTCGTTATCGCGGTATCAGAAAATGTAATCGCGTCATCAACCAGATAGACGCAGTTCCTCAGAATCCCACACAGACGGTCGAGGAGTACGAGGCCAATAAGGCTATTATGGTAGCCGAGGCTCGTTTCTTCCGCGCTTATTTCTATTGGGAGATGTTCCTGCGTTTCGGCCCTGTGCCTATTGTTACCGAAGTGCTCGACCCCGAGAAGGATATGATCACCCCATACAAGGACCGTCCCACTGTTAAACAGTATGTGGTTGACTTCATTCTTCCTGAGCTAGAGGCCGCAGGTAAAGATATGGTAGACTTTGAAACCGGTGCCACTGCTGCACAGAGTGGTCGCGTGAGTCAGCCCATGGCCTATGCTCTCATCTCACGCATCAAGCTGTATATGGCTTCACCCCGATATTCGGCCGAGAGTGGCATCACTTGGGCCGATGCTGCGGCTGCCGCCAAGAGCTTCATTGATAATTACGGTTCAAACTACGCTCTTCTTGATGAGTCGGCCGAGCAGGTAATCGATGCAGTTGTTGATCCCGAAACAGGCGAAGTGATCGAACCCGAGAAAACAATCACCGTACGCGACCATGTTGCCAACTATGGCAATGCCGTGCTACTCACACAGTACACAGGTAACAACCGTGAAGTTATATTCTTCCGCAATGATGTAACCATCGGTTGGGGTGGAATTGTCACCGATGTCCCTGTAGGCGAGGGTGGCACAGGCGGTAACTGCCCGTCACAGAATCTTGTCGACATGTACGATATGGTCGACGGCTCGTCGCCTTTTGCACAGTACGACGCTACAGGCGCTCCTGTGTATGATGCCAACGGTGTCCCCGCAGTGAACGGTGCCAGCGGCTATAGCGATGCCGCTATGTGGCAGAATCGTGACCCGCGTCTCACGGCTACCGTCCTCTATCAGGGGCAGGAGTGGGGCACAACCCGCGCTGACAGCCACATCAACGTGATCAGAGGTATGGCCGATAACCCCATAGGCAACGCCAACGCAACGCCCACCGGCTACTACATGCGCAAGTATATCCCCGCTTCGATCCTGTCGAGTAACCACGGTGGTACGGCCTATCGCCTTTGGACTATCATACGCTACGCCGAGATTCTCTTGAACTATGCCGAGGCTCTGAATGAACAGAACGGTCCTACTGCCGAGGTGGCAGGCTTGCTTGACCAGATACGTCACCGTGCCGGTATAACAGGAAATGTTGCCGATCGCGCCGACCTCATGGGTAGCAAGGATGCCATGCGCAATTTCATCCACAAGGAGCGCACGGTAGAATTCGCCTTCGAGGAGCATCGTCCTTGGGACGTTCGCCGCTGGAATGTGGCTGTCGAGGCACTTTCCCGTCCCATCTATGGAGTTGAAGTTACAAGAGTAGGCCAGAGTGATGGCTCGGCCGATTATGACTACACTCCCGGCAATTATAGCATCTCGCGTAAAGTCGCTCAACAGCGCGTGTTCGAGAATCACATGTATCTCTATCCCATTCCCGAGGAGGAGATCTGGAAAACCGGACTCGAGAATAACCCCGGCTGGTAACAACGGCCTCTCATCAATCATTTCAATAGCCAACCATTATGAACAATATCATAAATAAAATGTCACAGAAGAGCAAATACCTGCTCAGCGTGGTGCTTGCTGGTGCCACTGCCCTGTCGGCCATGGCTGCCGGGCGCGACATCAAGGGACGCGTTGTCGACCCCGAGGGCAATCCTATCCCGGGTGCCATCGTTAATGTGGCCGAGCAGAGCCGAATCGTCATCACCGATGCCGACGGCAACTTCACCCTTAAAAATGTGTCATACGACGACGAGCTCAATGCAAAGGCTGCTGGTTACAAGACAGTAGTCGAGGTAATGGGTGACGATGTTAACGGACCTGTAACCATTACGCTGGAGCCTGAGACCGACCCGTATGTAAAACTCATGGCTGTTCCCTTTACCGAGATGCAGTCGAAGTATATCACCGGTTCCACCTCGGTAGTTACCGGTCAGGAGCTTCAGCGTTATCCCGTTACCGTGCTCCAGAACGCCTTTAACTCTACGCTTACCGGCGTCGAGACCTACGAGGCTTCGTCGGAGCCAGGTTGGGCCGAGACCAAGATGTACATACGTGGTGTGCGCACTATGAACGCCAATGCACGTGACCCGCTTGTAATCGTCGACGACGTCGAGCGCGACATGTCGTTCCTCGATGCCTTCCCCATCGAGTCGGTTACTATCCTCAAGGATGCAGCAGCTACTGCCATCTATGGTATGCGTGGCGCCAATGGTGTTGTACTTATCCGCACCAAGCGCGGTGAGGCCGGAAAGACCAACATAAGCTTTACCCAGGAATATGGTTTCCAGACTCTTTCAAATACTGTCGAGAACCAGAACTCATATAACACTGCTCTTACACGTAACCGTGCCAACTATCTCGACGGTCGTGCTCCTACATACAGCCCCGAGCAGGTCGAGATGTACCGTCGCGTGTCGAACGGTGAGACGCTCCCCGGTATCGATAAGTACAAGTACTTCGATACAAACTGGTTTGAAGAACTGTATCGCGACACCGCTCCCGTAGTCAAGACCAATCTCCAGATCTCGGGCGGTAATAACCGTGCTCGCTATTACGTCTCGTTCTCTTATCTTCGCCAGGAGGGTATGTGGAACAACAAGGGTACCAATTTCAACGAGCGTTTCAACACTCAGCACGTGCTTAACCGCTGGAACCTTCGTTCTAACCTTGATATCAATGTCAATAAGTACCTCAAAGTAGGTCTTGATCTTGGCGGTCGTATCGACAATATCAAGCAGCCCACGACAGGCGTGTTTAACCTCGTGACTTTCGGTGCTATCGAGGCCGACCCCATGCGCCCCGTTTATACTCCTCAAGGTTATCTCTACTATGACAACAAGGCTCAGAACCCCACGTTCCTTCTTGGTTCGTCGGGTCAGGAGAAGAACCGTCGCCGTCAGCTTTACTCTACATTGACTATCGATGGCGATCTCAGCCCCATAACTAAAGGTCTTAAGGTTCAGGGTGTGATAAGCTTTGATGCCTATGATGTGTTCGAGAGCACTCAGACCAACCGTGTTGCCACCTACTCGTATGATTATAATAATGCCAACGTGCAGGATGTAAGTGAGTTCAAACTCACCCAGACCAACCAGTACAGTGAGCTCACCAATCCTGCTACTCACGAGCGCGCCAACTCTTGGACGTTGAACATGCGCTTCGGTCTTGGCTATCAGCGCGTCTTCGGCAAGCACGACGTCAATGTCAATGCTTTCATACGCTCTTACCAGCAGCGTCTTAACGTGAAAGAGGCGAGCACTTCCAACGCCCAGTATTCATCTGATCGCTATCTGTCATATAACGCTACAGCAACTTACGTGTTTGACCGCCGTTATATCTTGACCGGTAACCTGTCGCGCATGGGTAATGATAACTATGCGCCCGGAGAGCGTTGGGATACATTCTGGGGCGTTTCGGCCGGCTGGCTCGCCAATAACGAGAAGTTCCTGCAGCATGAGAACATCAGCCTCCTCAAACTTCGCGCAAGCTATGGCCGCACAGGCCAGAGCTCGACAGGCGCCGGACGTTACCCCTACCAGTCGATCTATCAGGCCGACAATGGTTACAGCTTCGGTACCAACGCTACCTGGATTCCGGGTTATGCCGAGGCTACCGCAGGTGTTGCCAACAACAAGTGGGAAATATCCAAGATGGTCAACGGCGGTCTTGACTTCGATTTCTTCCAGTCTCGTCTTTACGGTTCGTTCGACGTATTCAAGGAATGGCGTAGCAATATTCTCGTAGACCGCAAGAATATCACCTCTGTTCTCGGAGCTTCATTCTCACAGGATTCTTACGGTAAAGTCGAGTCTCACGGTATCGAGGCCGTTCTCGGAACTCGCCAGAAGGTTGGTAACGTTACATTCAATATCGAGGGCATGGTATCATGGAATACCAATAAGATCACCGAGATGGACGAAGTGGAACCTGCCGTAGAATGGCAGCGCAAGACGGGACGCCCCATTCGCGACTATGCCGCTCTGGCAAGCATCTATGAATGGGAAAACCGTACCGTTATAGGCGGTTGGAACCAGTATCGCTTTGATCAGTGGGCATCTGACCCCGCCCTTATCGCTACCAGCCACGCCGACGCTATCGCTCACCCCGAGAAGTATCCCTATAACTCGGCATCGGCCGGCAAGCAGGCTCTCGGTACAGCAGTATTCCGCGACGTGAACGGCGACCGTATCATCGACTCTCGCGATATGGTGCCCTATGGACATACAATGATTCCTGAAATTACTCCGTCAATCTCAATCTATGCCGAGTATAAAGGCTTTGATGTCAAGGTAATCGGTACTGCTTACCTCAACCGCTCGGTATTCGTATCGCCGGCCTATACATTCTCAGAGTGGTCGCAGAACGCAACGACCGGTGCTACTAAATCGTGGGGCTATTTCACCGATGATCCCATGGATCCCCGCAACGTTAACGCTCAGTTCCCACGTCTGTCAAATTCATTCAACGCTATCGATTCAAACCGTGATACGGGTACTTACCAGAACGATATATGGATCATGAACGGTGACTATTTCTCGCTGCGCAATATCGAGGTTGGTTACTCTCTGCCCCAGAAGTTAATCTCCAAGGCCTATATGACACGTTGTCGCGTATATTTCAACGCATATAACGTGGCCGAATGGAGCCACCTCCCCAAGGGTATGGATCCTGAGAAGCCTATGTCATACTGCTGGTGGTACCCCAAGACACGTATCTTCTCGTTTGGTATCAATGTTACTTTCTAAACCATGAAAATTATAAGCAATATGAAATTCAATAAAATAGCACTGTTTGCGGCTATGACGCTCTCCCTTGCGGGAGTGTCGTGTGGCGACAGCTATCTCGATAAGGAAGTCGACCTGACAATCGATGCTGAGACTGTCTTCTCGGACTATGACCGTACGCGTGGTTTTCAGGCTCGTCTGTATGACTACCTGCCCGATGCATTCGCAGGCTTTAACGACAACCAATTCCGTGGCAGTAATGAGTGTATGACCGACAATGCCCTCAGTGACTGGGGCGTTCATCGTTACCACTCAGTGCTTCAGGATGCCTATGACGCTACCAACCACTGGTTTGCCAATGAGCACTGGCCCAGAAACTACAAGGGAATACGTCAGTGTAACATTTATATTGCCAACGCCCGTCCCGGCGTGGTAGGTAATGCCGAGAAAGCAGGCGATGACAACCGTCTGCATGACCGCTGGATTGCCGAAATCCGCATTATCCGCGCTATACTGCACTTCGATCTCGTTACACGCTTCGGCGATGTGCCTATCGTAGGCGATGACGAGAACGGCAATCCCCTCATTTTCGAGCCATCGACTCCGCTGCCCCCCCGTACGGCCGCTGCCGATGTTCTCAAGTGGATTATATCCGAGTGTGAGAAGTATAAAAACGCTCTTCCTTTCCGTTATAGCAACGAGACCGAGAACTGGGGCCGTATCAACGGAGCCGCAGCTTATGCTATGAAATCGAGAGCGGCTCTATATCTCGCTTCACCCTTGTATAATAAAGATGGTGACAGCCAGTTGTGGAAGGATGCGGCTCAGGCTGCTCTTGACTTCATCAACACAAACGCGCGTCAGAGCAATCCGTATCGTCTCCACACTACCCCCGACAACGATATCAATGAGAACTATTATGATTGCTTCATCACCAATCCGGTTATGAACAATGAGTATATTCTTTCTCGTTCGGTTTGGACCACGCTTAATATCGAGATCCACATGGCTCCTTGTGGCTTTGCAGGTGCCATATCTTCATCAGGCCGTATCAATCCTACTCAGAACCTCGTAGACTCTTACGAGACTCTGGCCGGCTTACCTATTGATAAGGACCCGTCTTATGATGAGCAGAATCCCTATGTTAACCGCGATCCCCGCCTTGAGCAGACAATCCTGCATCAGGGTTCGATTTGGGGTGTGGGCTCAGAAGCCCGCGAGGTTGACATGAACGCCAATGCCGATGCTGAGGGCGGTATGGGTAAAGACTTTACACATGCCAATGGCGGTACCGCAACGGGTTATTATTCAAAGAAGTATGTCAATAATATTCCTTGGGATAATACAGTTACCGGTGCTCGCCACGCTTGCCCCATCTTCCGTTACGCCGAGGTGCTTTTGAATGCTGCCGAGGCTCTCAACGAGAGCGGTCAGACCGGTGACGCTGTCAAGTATGTCGACCAGGTTCGTGCCCGTGTAGGCATGCCTTCTTATGCAGGCAAGAGTCAGGACGAGTTGCGTGAGCGTATCCGTAATGAACGTCGTATCGAACTCTGCTTCGAGGATCACCGTTACTATGATTCACGTCGCTGGAAGCTGTTTGACGAGAACGTGAGCGCTGCCGCCGAGGCTTCGCTTCCCCGCTACCGCCAGGTTTACAACCTCTATGCCGTACAGATTCGTCGCGGTAGTAGCACATTCTACAATTATGGAGCGCCTTACGGTACTGTGGGTTATTCGCGCCAGTCGTTTATCAGCCCCAAGAGCTATTTCTGGCCCATACCCTACAACGAGCTCATCAAGACCGGCTATGAACAGACCCCCGGTTGGGAACTCTAAAACTTCTCTAATCTGAAAATTAAACACTCATGAAGAAGAATAAAATATTACTGTTATCGGCACTGGTACTTTCGGCAGGGGCTTTCACAGCCTGTGACGACGACGATACGTTTGACGTGGTCGAGACCGTGCCGGGTTACACCGTTTCGGCTCCCGGTGTTGACGAGACAGCTTCATCCTACGTGACACTGACTGCGACCTTCAATGGTCGCAGCGGTGCCCGCTACACCAAGGCCGGCTTCTGCTACACAATCGGTGCCGTTCCCACCATCTATGACAATGCTGTCGAAGGCACTGTCAACGGCAACGAGGTGACTGCAACCATCACCGGCCTGACTGTCAACAACGAGTACACGTTCCGTGCATTCGTCGTTGAATATGCCGGCGGTGTCATCTACTCCGACCCCATCAAGGTAGTCACCGGTAACGGTGCCTCGGCCGAGGAACTCGCCCACTACGAGGCCCCCGCGTTTACCGACTACTACGTCGACCTCGCAGGCTGGGATCAGCGCGACCGCTGGAATCTGGCCAATGTTCACGACCCCACAGTGATGCTGGCCGATGACGGTTACTATTATATGTATCAGACCGATGCTTCTTACGGTAACGCTCACGCCGGTCACGGTCACTTCCACGGCCGCCGTTCTAAGGACCTCGTGAACTGGGAGTACCTTGGCGCGTCGATGAAGGAGATACCTGCCTGGGTAACCGAGAAGTGCAACGAGTTCCGCGCCGCACAGGGCCTTCCCGAGATTAACGTCACCGACGACCGTTGCGGCTACTGGGCTCCCGTGGTTCGCAATCTCGGCAACGGTACCTATCGCATGTACTACTCGCTTGTACCCGCATTCCCCATGCAGGAAGGCGAGCAGGGAGGCAAGACCGCCTGGGCCGAGCGAGCCTTGATAGGCATGATGGAGACAACCGATCCCGCCTCCAACAACTGGGAGGACAAGGGCTACGTAATCTGCTCGTCGACCGATCGCGGTAACAACTGGTTCTGTGCCAACGACTGGGCCAAAGCCTATTTCCGCTTCAACGCCATCGACCCCTCTTATGTTGTTACCCCCGAGGGTCAGCACTGGCTCGTCTACGGCTCGTGGCACTCGGGCATCGCAGCCATTGAGGTTGACGCCGCTACCGGTAAACCGCTTGCACAGCTCGGCAACCCCTGGGGCGACTCGGCAGCCGATATCGCCGACTATGGCAAACTCATCTACACCCGCGGCGCCAACAACCGCTGGCAGGCCTCGGAGGGTCCCGAAATCATCTATCGCGACGGCTACTACTACCTGTTCCTCGCCTATGATGGCCTCGATGTTCCCTACAACACCCGCGTTGTTCGCTCGACATCTATCACCGGCCCCTATGTAGGCATCGACGGTACCGACGTTACCAACATCGGTGGCGACGCTTTCCCCATCGTAACACACCCCTACAAGTTCCAGGGCGACCAGGGCTGGGTAGGCATTGCACACTGTGCAGTGTTTGACGACGGCAAGGGCAACTGGTATTATGCTTCACAGGGCCGCATGCCCGCCAACTCGTTCGGCAACGAATTCTCTAACGCAATCATGCTCGGCCACGTACGCAGCATCCTCTGGACACCCGACGGCTGGCCTGTAGTTCTTCCCGAACGTTACGGCGCCGTACCTCAGGTAGTTATTACCCCCGAGGAACTTCAGGGCACATGGGAGCACATCGACCTCGGCTACAGCTATGCCAAGCAGGACGAGTCGGTAAGCATGACCCTCGGAGAGGGTAAAGTGCTCGACGGCAAGTGGAAAGATGCCGAGTGGAGCTTCGACCCCACAACGAGCATACTCACAATCGGCACGCAGCAGCTCATGGTAGCCCGCGAGTGTGACTGGGAGGCCAAGCCCCGCACCCACACCATCGTCTATGCTGGCATCGACGGCAAGACAACCTACTGGGGCAAGCTTGTAAAATAAAACCCTATGGTTCACCACGGTATGAGTTGAGAAGTCTTTTTCATTTGAATAAATATATTAATATCATACCGTAAATTTTCTTATGGTTCACTTGAAAAGAGTAGCCATTGACACGCAATACAATGGCTACTCTTTAAATTGGTTAAACAATGGGTAACATGGTCAACCGGTAAAGATAGGTATTATCATGTAACAGGTTGCCGAGTGGCGCGGGGGGTTAGACCCGCGCCACTATTTTCTACCCACCCGACACCGCGTTCCTCGCACCCCGAATCTCCAACCTCGTCCCTCGGACCTGGGCATGGCTCCGATAGGAGCCTTACCGGCGGCGTAGCCGTCGCTCAG
>CANDNO010000052.1 GCA_947386115.1 uncultured Muribaculaceae bacterium | reverse complement strand
TAATCCATATACATATTGCCTTGGTAATCCCATTATGCTTGTTGACCCAACGGGAGAGGATCCAACTGAAATGGAAGCTATTCTAATGGCGATATATTCGTATTTAGATGGATCTGACATGGATAATATTATAAATCAATTAAATGAAAACGGTTGGCAAATATCAAATATGGCAGATGATTTGACATTGAATGACGAAAGCACAGATTTAAACAGTATGGTTTTTGAGCGGACACAGGATGGACAGACTGAATACGCTTACGTTTACGCCGGAACTGCCGACAATAAAGATATAGTATGTGATTACGCATTGGTTAATGGCGTGGTTCATCCTCAAATTATCCAAGCACTTGACAATGCACAGACAATAGATGAACGAGCAACTGATATGGGCGCAAAACTAACTTTTGTAGGACATTCTCTCGGCGGCTTTTTAGCTTCTACTGCAAGCCGGAAAACAAATAGACCTGCAATGACATTTAATCCGGCCGGTACGCATCCTTTATATGACGCCAAGTTAGCACTAATGCCACCTGTGAATGTCAACAATTATGTTATAATGGGAGCAAGTCCATTGTTTACCGATCCTGTTTTCACCGCTGGTGCAATCCATGGTATTTTTCCATCAGGGAAAATTGTACCTGTATGCGTTAGAGGAGTAGTATTTTTTCCTCATGGAATAAGAAATTTTAGAGAATCAAATTTAAATAAGTAATGAATAAATATATATTGCCAATTGCATGTATCGCATACATTATTTTATGCACGCGATGTATGGTTGATAAAACATTTCTTGATGAGGCTGAAATTGCATGGTTTCAATGTTATGATAAAGGAGATACGTTAATCTTTCAATCTAAAAATCACAAACAGATTATCTTAAAGGTAGATACAATATCAGTGTATAATCCACGAAATCACAATCCTTTTGATTGGGAGGGTATGTCGATATACCATTATTTTGAAATTAGCAACGATATTAACGGGAGAGGTGTTATTGGGATAAGTGAGGTTAATAAGCAAATATCTAAAAAACGAAATGGTAATATTCCTGATATATATTTTCGTATTGAGAAATCGGGCATTTATTATGATGATGGATTGCAAATATATTTCGGAGATGCCGCAGTTTATGATTATGGACGTAAATTTCTGAACAAAGCAAAAGAAAGCTATATGTCTAACAATAAAGATTGCATATTCAGGGCGTCCGATTATATGATAGAAAAAGACCCAAACGACTCGATTACAGATTTTGTGTGGAGCCGTGAACGCGGACTACTGTCGTTTACAGTGCGCGACACTGCTACCTACCAATTCATCGAGAGAATCCCGAGAAATAAGTCTTCGGCAACTGGATTACAATGACTAAGTTTAGCTCTTACAATACCAGTATCAACTCAAAATTAAAATGCACCAATCCTACAGCGGTTAGGAGTCGCGGGAGATAACGTAGCGGAAAAGGGACTCGAAGGCGTCGCGGTCGGGGCCGGCTGGGAGGTGTGCGAGTTCTTTGACTGCTTCGTCGAAGAGTCCGGCCATGCGTTCGTAGGCATATTCTATGCCGCCGTTGGCTTTGGCGTAGTCGATGAGCTGCATGATCTCGTCGTCGGTGAGTTGCTCTTTGCGCGATAGCTGCATCATGGGGGTGGCGTCGGATGGCTCGTTGAGCAGCACGTGAAGCAGCGGCAGTGTAATCTTGCCCTCGCGCAGGTCGTTGCCGGTAGGCTTGCCTATCTTCTCGTCGTCGAAATAATCAAAAATGTCATCCTTGATCTGGAAACAGAGTCCGAGCAACTCGGCATAGCGGCAAAGGTGACCCAGCGACTCGGCGTCGGCATCGACTGCATAAGCTCCCATCTCGACACATGCCACAAAAAGCGATGCTGTCTTGCGGTTGATGACTCCGAAATAGGCATCCTCGCTCAGCTGGTGGAAGCGCGCGTTGTAAATCTGGTCGATCTCGCCGAGCGAAAGCAGTTTGCCGAGATTGGCTACAGAGGCTACGGCGCGTGGATCACCGGTGGTCATTGCCTCGAGCAGGGCTGTCGACACGAAGTAGTCGCCTACGAGCACGGCGATGTGATTGTCCCACATGCCGTTGATGGTGATGACTCCGCGACGTGTCTTGGTGTCGTCGACAACGTCATCGTGGATGAGCGAGGCGTTATGAAGCAACTCTACGGCCGCTGCCGACGCTATCACGCGGTCGTTGACCGTGCCGAGCAGGCGTGCTGCAAGCATTACAAGTATTGGGCGAATCTGTTTTCCCTTGACCTTGAGATAGTTCTCGATGACGGTATTCATCAAGGCATTCGACGAGTGCAGGCGCGTGGCGATACGCTCGTTGAGACGACTTAACTCAGGTTTTATTGAAGCTTGTATGTCGGTAAGTTGATTCATACGGTTAACAAGTCGCGAAATTACAAAATAATTTTTAAAACTTGGTTAAATTCGGGCCGTAGTGACGTTATTTAACAAAAAAGCTGTATTTTTGCTTAGAAAATATAGAAACGTTCCCAATAGTCAATTATCTAACCATTACCCGTCATGACCAAGAAGCTCAAAGAAATGGCACTGGACTATCATCAGTATCCGGTACCGGGAAAAATTGAAGTAGTTCCAACAAAGCCTTATTCGTCGCAACAGGACCTCGCCCTGGCCTACTCGCCCGGTGTGGCATTTCCGTGTCTTGAAATCAAGGAGAACCCTGCCGACGTGTACAAATACACCGATAAAGGCAATCTGGTAGCTGTAATTTCAAACGGCACCGCCGTTCTGGGACTCGGAAACATAGGAGCATTGGCCGGAAAGCCCGTAATGGAAGGTAAAGCACTGCTGTTCAAGATTTTTGCAGGCCTCGATTGCTACGACATCGAAGTAGACGAGAAAGATCCCGAGAAATTCATACAGATCGTCAAGGCGCTGTCGCCCACGTTCGGCGGTATAAACCTTGAGGATATCAAGGCACCGGAGTGTTTCGAAATCGAGCGCCGCCTCAAAGAGGAGTGCGATATACCCGTGATGCACGATGACCAGCACGGCACCGCTATAATCTCGGCAGCCGGACTGCTTAATGCTCTGGAACTGCAGAACAAGAAAATCGATGAAGTAAAACTCGTTGTGAACGGAGCCGGCGCGGCAGCCGTTTCGTGCACACGTCTTTATATTGCCCTGGGTCTCAAACGCGAGAACATCGTGATGTGTGACAGCAAGGGTGTGATAAACAAGCGCCGCGAGGGGCTGAACGAGCAGAAGCTCGAGTTTGCCACCGACCGCGACATCACTACGCTGGCCGAGGCCATGGTAGGAGCCGATGTATTCCTGGGCCTGTCGGTCAAGGATGTGGTGACTCCCGAGATGGTACAGTCGATGGCTCCGCGCCCTATCGTATTCGCTCTGGCCAATCCCGACCCGGAGATTGCCTACGACGCAGCGATGGCATCACGCCCCGACCTCATTTTCGCCACCGGACGCTCCGACTATCCCAACCAGATCAACAACGTGCTGGGATTCCCCTATATATTCCGCGGCGCTCTCGACTGTGGCGCTACCGTCATCAACGAGGAGATGAAACTCTCGGCCGTCAAAGCCATTGCGGCCCTTGCCAAGCTGCCCGTGCCATCGGTGGTAAACAACGCCTACGGCATGACCAACCTGCACTTTGGCCGTGAATACATCCTTCCCACCCCGCTCGACCCGAGACTGCTGCTGAAAGTTGCACCCGCCGTAGCCCGCGGTGCCATGGAGAGCGGTGTAGCCAAGCGCCCGATAACCGACTGGGACGAATATGAGATAAAACTCAAGACCCTTATGGGCAACGACAGCAAGACCATGCGCCAGATCACCGACGTGGCCAAACAGACACCCAAGCGTGTCGTATTCACCGAGGGCAACACCGATTCGATGCTGCGCGCAGCCGTTTCGGCCCGCAATGCCGGCATCTGCTACCCGATTCTGCTCGGCAACGACGAGATGATCGAGAAACGCGCCAAGCGCCTCGGCGTATCGCTCGAGGGCATCGAGATCGTCAACCCACGCCACGACTGCGAGGCCGACCGCCGCAAACGATTCGCCTCGATTCTGTCGGAACGCGCCGCCCGCTCGGGCATCACCTACCCCGAAGCCAAGGAGCGCATGTTTGACCGCTACCACTTCGGCATGATGATGGTCGACCAGCACGACGCCGATGCCGTAATAGCCGGC
This sequence comes from uncultured Muribaculaceae bacterium, assembly GCA_947386115.1. Taxonomy (GTDB): domain Bacteria; phylum Bacteroidota; class Bacteroidia; order Bacteroidales; family Muribaculaceae; genus JAAVFS01. The sequence goes on along the minus strand of CANDNO010000052.1, from coordinate 15,154 downwards.
ACCTACAGCGACAGCCAGGCCCCCATCAACATTGCGCGCGATGTTGTCGGCATCAAGCCCGGATTCAAACACTTCGCCACGATGCACATCATGGATACGAAGCAAGGCACATTCTTCCTGTCCGATACAATGGCCAACCAGAGCACCGACGAAGACACTCTGTTTGATATAGCCCGACTCACCCGCCTGGGAGTTGAATACTTTGCCTGCGACCCGGTCATGGCCATGGTTTCATACAGCAACTTCGGCTCCAGCAGCACGCCCGAAAGCCGCATGGTACACAACGTGGTGGCCCGACTTCACGACATGTACCCCGGCCTTGCCATCGACGGCGAGATGCAGCTCAACTATGTGTTCAACAAGGACCTGCGCGACAAGAACTACCCGTTTACCCGCCTGAAGGGACGCGACGTCAACACACTGATATTCCCGAATCTGAGCGCCGCTACCACTGCCTACCGTATGCTCATGCAGATGGGTGGTTGCGAGGCAATCGGCCCGATCCAGATAGGATTGAACAAACCTGTACACTTCATCAGTGTAGATTCGCCCGTACGCGACATTATCAACCTCACCACTATCGCCGTTCTCGACGCAGTGGTAGCCGAAAAAATTGAACATGCACGCGCACTCGCCGCAGCCAACACAATCGACCCGGAGAAGTATTAATAGCATGGGAAAGAATAAACTAAGAAAATTTGCCGAGATGGAAAATATCCCTCTCGTGTTCCAATATCCATTCTCACGTCTTAAAGAAGAAGCTTTTCCGCTTAAAGGCAAGTGGCACAGCGAGTTTTTTAAGAACGGCAACCCTATAGTGCTCGAACTGGGTTGCGGCAAGGGTGAATACACCGTAGGGCTTGCCCGACGTTTCCCCGACAAGAATTTCATAGGCATTGACATCAAGGGCGCCCGCATGTACACAGGCGCCCGCGATGCCTACGATTCAGAGCTGCCCAACGTTGCCTTCGTGCGCACCTCGATCGAGCTGCTCGAATCGTTCTTTGCCCCCGGTGAGGTTGCTGAAATTTGGATTACCTTCCCCGACCCACAAATGAAGAAGGTCAACAAACGCCTCACATCGACACGCTTCAACAATACCTACCGCAAGGTGCTGGTCGACGGAGGCACCGTTCATCTCAAGACCGACAGCCCGTTCCTGTACACATACACAAGACTTATGGTCGAGCTCAACAAGCTTGCAAAGATCACCGATACCGACGACCTCTACAACAGCAACCTTGTAACCGACATTCTCGACATCAAGACCCACTACGAGCGTCAGTGGCTCTCGCGCGGCATGACCATCAAGTATCTCAGCTACATTCTCGACCACGCCACCCGGCTTGAAGAACCACAAGACGAGATCGAACACGACGGCTACCGCAGCTACACCCGCCACACACTGTAAACCGAAACCTTCTCTGAAACAAAATTGCTTTTAAGTTAAACATTTTGCTAATACAAAAATATTACCTAACTTAGTGGCATAATGCATTTGTATGGCTATCGATACGACTTTTATAAACCTACAAACCGACTTCGGATTCAAAAGACTTTTTGGGTCCAAGAAGCATACGCATATTTTATTAAGGTTTATAAACGCATTGTTTGAAGGCCGAATGGTTGTTACCGATGTGGAATTTCATGATAAAGAAATTTTACCACACAGCACCGACGGCAAGAAGATTATTTATGATATCTACTGCACGACAGACACAGGAAAGCACTTCATCCTGGAGATGCAACAATCTGATACTCCGAACTTTTCCAAGCGAATATTGTTTTATACATCACAAGCTATCGTAGGACAAGGGCAACGTGGAGTCAACTATGAGATTCAACCTGTCTACACTATAATAATTACCGGTTTCGATTTGAGAAACATGTCAAAGAAACTCGTTCACGAGATATTACTCAAAGAGCGCATTTCAAATGAAATATATAGTGAAGATATAATTTTGATGTTCATCTCACTCGAACAGGTTAAAGAAGAATGGGACAAATGTAACACAGAACTCGAAAAACTACTTTATCTAATAAAAAATATGCACAAGATGGATAAGAATTCTGAACCGTATCGCTCCAAGAAATACGCTGATCTGTTTGACGCATCAGAAACATCAATGCTCGCAGCTGAAGATGTAGTGGCATATTCTCAATCCTATGAAAAGATGGTAGAAGATCAGGCCGCCATCGCATACGCCGGCGAACTTTCAAGAATAGAAGGCAGAAAAGAAGGTAGGAAAGAAGGTATGCAGGAGGGGCGTAGGCAGGCTGCAATGGAGATGGCCCGCAAGCTTATGGCTATGAATATGGATATTTCAACGATAGCCGATGTTACAGGCCTCGATCGTAACGTCATCGCCGGTCTGGGCAATTGATCGATTTATCTCCCTTTTATCATGTAATAAATATCTACGCTTTATGTAACATAATTAAGGAGCACGCCTTGGGCGTGCTCCTTTGTTTTGGAGTTGACAGGGACCGGTTGGAGTCGAATATCCGTAGAGGAATTCGTGGGGATTTTCGTGCAGAAAAGTGGGATGATTTGCGATTTCCATATGCGATAAAACTGGCGAAAAAGGTTCGAAAAAGCGTTTAAAAGTGTAAAATCTACACTTTTAAAACCGGGTGTATTTTTATCCTCAGAGCTGTTGGTTACGTTATTATAAGTCTCATAAAATTGGGTGAAATATAAATCTCAATTTCTTATATATCTATTACACTGTGTTTTATCTACACCGGTAAGTATTTTATAATTAGATGACACGTATAAGGGGTAAAAAAGTATTGACAACGTTATTGAGACTATATAATTTTGCAACCGATAACAATTTTTTACCTAACCTTAAACGCTCAACCATGAAGTCAACCAACGAGCTCATCGCTCGGGCCTATGAAACCTATCGCGACCGTGTGACCGGCTATATCAATTGCCGCATCAACAACGAGGAGACATCACGCGACCTCACACAGGAGGTTTTCATGCGCCTGCTCGAGTATTCTCAACTCATCTACGAGAATGCAATCGAAAACTTCATATACACAATCGCCCGCAATATTGTGAATGATTACTTGCGACGCTTCTACGTGCGCCGTGAGTATGACCGTTACATCCAGGATTATGCTACCGTAGAGGACGACAGTCTGGAGCACAATGTCATTGCCCGCGACCTTGAGCGTATCGAACTCGAACTTGTCGAGACTCTGCCCCGCCAGCGCGCGGCAGTCTACCGCCTCAAGCGCTACGAAGAGCTTAGCGCCAAGGAGATTGCCGAAAAGCTCGGCATGTCGGTACGCACAGTCGAGAATCACTTCTATATCGGCCTCAAGCAGGTGCGACAGGTGATGGCTGAATGCATATAATAACAAACACAATAATAACAACCTAAATCTAACCAATTACAATCACATGAACCGTAATCCAAAAGGAACAAGGCTCACTCGCGTGCTGACCAGCGCAGCAATTGCGGCAGCCGTGCTTCAGGGGGGGGGGTATGCAATGCATGCCGCCACCGCTCAGAGCGCAGCGGTTGCACCGGTAGGTGCGACTGTCTCGGGTACTGTGTGTGACGCTACCGGCGAACCACTCATCGGTGCCACAGTGTCGGTTAAAGGTACCAGCCAGGCTGTTGCCACCGACTTTGACGGTAACTTTACCATTAAGGATGTTCAGGGTACTACACTCGTGGTAACCTACATCGGTTTTAAAACTCAGGAAGTGCCCATCGACGGTCATGAGCACATCAACATCACGATGCAGGAGAATGCCGAGATGCTTGAAGAGGTCGTTGTCGTAGGTTACGGCACACAGAAAAAAGCAACCATGACCGGTGCTGTGACCGCCGTGGGTGCCAAGCAATTGGAAAACAAGGGTACGCTGTCGAGCCCCGTCCAGGCTCTTCAGGGTCAGGTGCCCGGTGTAATCATCACCCGTCAGAGCTCGGCTCCCGGCGACGAGTCGTGGGGCATGTCACTGCGTGGCGCCGTGTCAAAGAACTCTTCCGAGCCTCTGATCATCATCGACGGTATCGAGTATGAGAGCGTCAACGAGCTCCGACTCCTCAACCCCTCCGATATCGAGTCGATCAACTTCCTTAAGGACGCCGCCGCATCAATCTACGGTAGTAAGGCTGCAGGCGGTGTCGTACTCGTAACGACAAAGAAAGCCAAGGACAACAAGGTGCGCGTCGACTACTCGGGCTCGGTTACAGCCAAGTTCATAGGTCTCGTGCCTCACCTCATGAGCCTCGACCAGTGGAGCGATGCCGTTTACATGGCACGTACCAACGACGGCTACGGTGTCGACGACACATGGTTGCGCTATGCCGTGCTGGCCAAGCAGTACCGCGGTCACTTCATTGACTGGGAAGACTCGGGCAACCCCTTCGGCAGCGCGTTCAGCGACACCTACGACATTCCCTTCTTCGACACCGACTGGCACAAGATCATGTGGGGAACAGCAGCCTCGACACAGCACGAGCTGGCCATCTCGGGCGGCAAACAGGGCGCAACGTTCCGCATGTCGTTCGGCTACATGTACGACGACTCAAACCTCAAGTGGGGTAACAACAACAATAACCGTTACAACTTCCGCCTGAGCAACTCGTTCGACCTCACCGACCGCCTCCACCTCGAGTCGGTAATCGGCTACAACCGTCAGGACCAGGTAGCTCCCACTCAGATAGGCCAGGCCCTCAACACCAACTCACAGCAGCCCGGTATGCCATCATCTACAATGAAGGGCACTCCCTATGCCTGGGGTACATGGACAACCCCCAACTGGTATGCCGAGCTTGGCGGCGACAACAAGCTGAACGTTTCGGCAATCAACATCAGCGAGAATTTCTCTTACAGAATATGGGATACCCTCACAGCACATCTCGTTCTCGGCTACAACACATCGACCGCCAACCGCGACACCAAGTCGGTTCCTATCGACTTCTATAACTACAAGGGCGACAAGAAGGTGCTCACCAAGCCCACCCAGGCCGAGAGCTCATATACCAAGTCAAGCGGCAAGACCGACTTCTACTCGGTACAGGCCTACTTTGACTGGGACCGCACTTTCAATCAGGTTCACAACCTCAAGCTCATGGCCGGCTGGCAGTACAACCTCAAGGAGTACAAGTATGTTACTACCACAGCCCTTGACATACAGGCAGCCCTTGACAAAATAAACGGCTCGGGCAAGATCACCACCGGCGGCAACAACTGGCAGGAGTCGATCATGTCATACTATGGCCGTGCCAACTATGACTACAAATCGAAATACCTCGTCGAAGCACAGGTTCGTTACGACGGCTCGTCAAAGTTCAGCAAGGAAAACCGCTGGGCAGCATTCTGGGGAGCATCGGCCGGCTGGCGCATCACCGAGGAAAGCTTCATGGAGAACGCCCGCGACTGGCTCAACGAGCTCAAGATTCGTGCATCTTACGGTAACGTAGGTAACCAGAACGGTATCGACCGCTACTCGGGCGTAGCCCTTTACAACTACAACGGTTCAAGCGGTGTACTCGTAGGCAACGACAAGGTTTCGACCATCGATACCAACGGCAAACTCGTTTCCAACGACCGTACATGGGAGCGCGTCCACAACTACAACCTCGGTGCCGACTTCGGCCTGTTCCACAACCGCCTGTCGGGTACCGTCGAGTACTTCTGGAAACGCACCAACAACATGCTCATCGACGTACTCTATCCCGCCATCCTCGGCGACGCCGCTCCTACCGCCAACCGCGGTAAGTTCAAAGCCTGGGGCTATGAAGGTCAGATCACATGGCGCGACCGCATAGGCAAAGTAAATTACTACGTAGGCGCCACTTACACCTACGCCGACAACGAGCTTGTCGACAACGGCGGCTCAGGAGCCATCCTTGCCGGACAGCGCAGCGACCGCGAGGGTTATCCCCTGAACTCGATCTTCGGCTTCAAGTATGCCGGCAAGATCCAGAACGAGCAGCAGCTCGAGAAATATAAAGAGCGCTACGTAGGCAACTATGTGGGAAGCGGTAACATGAACCTCGTGCGCGTGGGCGACAACATCTTCGAGGATGTCAACGGCGACAACCGCCTCGACGAGAAAGACCTCGTCTACCTCGGCACCAACGATCCCAAGATCCAGTTCTCGTTCAACGCCGGCTTCGACTGGAACGGCTTCGACTTCAACGTCGTGTTCCAGGGAGCAGCCAAGCGCACGGTATGGCGTATGGACGGCAACGGCAACGCCGACATCTGGCGCGTGCCCATGCGTGCGGTCTACATGAACTCGACCAACCACTGGGTAGGCAACGTGTGGAGCCCCGAGAACCCCGACGGTCACTATCCCACATTCACCAACCAGGGCGACATCAACAACTACAACTACCAGTGCTCATCATGGAGCGTCGAGGACGGTTCATACATACGCCTGAAGAACATCACCCTGGGCTACACCCTGCCCCAGTCGCTGCTGCAGAAGACCCACGTGCTCTCCAACGTACGCTTCTACGTTACCGGTACCGACCTGTGGGAGTGGAGCAAGATCAACGACGGCTGGGACCCCGAGGCCTCCAACCGCGTGAGCAACGCCCGCCGTTACCCGTTCCTGCGCAACGTGACATTCGGTGCTAACATTTCCTTCTAATCACCTGCGAAAACTCTGAAAAATGAACAAGATATTAAAAACCATTTCAATAGCGGCGATAGCTCTGACGGCAACCTCATGCCTCGAGCTTGACCCCAAGGAGCAGCTGGCCGAGCCCAACATGTGGAACACCCCCGAGGACTTCCAGCTCTTCGCCAACCAGATGTATGGCTGGACACTGACCTATGGCGACATTGTCTATGACGGCATCATGAGCGACAAGCGCTCCGACCTCATCCAGGACAAGGGCTCGCGCAACACCGTGTCCAATGGCACCAACGTCATTCCCACCGGCGACGGTTACTATGGAGCCAACTACAGCCGCATACGCCGCTGCAACATGCTCATCGAACACGCTGCCGGCTATAGCCGCCCCGACGACATAGCCCACGCCCTGGGTATGGCCCACTACTTCCGCGCCTACTGCCACTCGGAGCTCGTGCGCATGTATGGCGACGCCATCATCGTTGACCACGTGCTCGACACCGACGACGGCCTGCTCTTTACCAAGCGCAACGACCGCGCCGAGGTGATTAAGTTTGCCATCGAGGACCTCAAGAAAGCCGCCGAGCTTCTCAAGCCCTTCGGCGACATCCAGCCCGGCGACCTCTGTGCCGAGGCAGCCAACGCACTCCTCGCCCGCATAGCACTGCGCGAGGGTACATGGCAGAAATTCCGCAACAACGAGACCGACGCCCGCTCATTCCTTGACGAGGCCGCAAAAGCCGCCGACAAGGTTATCGCAAGCCAGTCGTTCAAGCTCTTCTACAACGCCGGCCTTGGCGAGAAGTCCTACAAGTACATGTTCCTTCTCGAGGATGCCCACCAGAGCAACCCCATGAAACTCACCAAGAAAGACAATACCGAGTATATCTTCGTGCGCCACTACGACCCCGAGCTGTACCGTCACAACCAGAACCTCACCGTCGAGTGTCTGAACAACGCCCAGATCGTTTCGCGCAAGATGGCTCAGATGTACCTGTGTCAGGATGGTCTGCCCATCGAGAAATCGAAGGTTTTCCAGGGCTACGACAAGCGCATAAGCGAGTGGATGAACCGCGACAACCGCATGCACCAGCAGATTTCACGTCCCGGCGACGCCTTCTGGGGCAACACCGCCCAGAACTGCCGCGTCGACTGGCTCGGTGAGGAAGCCGACCTTGCCCACTGCGCCGACCCCTCCTACAACCCCACAAGTTACACCCGCTACATGAACAACAAGTGGGCTGCCGAGCACCAGGTGGAGTCACGCTACGAGAGCTACGACTATCCCATCATCCGCTACGCCGAGGTGCTTCTCACCTACGCCGAGGCTGTATATGAGCGCGACGGCGCCATCACCGACGACGACCTCGACAAGTCGCTCAACCTCGTACGCCTCCGCGTCAACCCCGAGATGCCCAAGCTTAGCAACGACCTCGTGAACAAGAACGGCCTGAGCATGCGTCAGGAAATCCGCCGTGAGCGCACAGTCGAGTTCTACAACGAGGGATTCCGTCTCGACGACCTCAAGCGCTGGAACGAGGCCAAGACCGAGATGCCCAAGCCCTTCCTCGGTGTGAAATGGGAAGGAACCGAGTATGCCACCAAGGGCGGTTCCAACAATTACCCGCTCAACGCCGACGGCTGCATCATCTTCGAGGACAACCGCCAGTGGGAGACCAAGAACGACCTCTATCCCCTCCCCATCGACCAGCTGCAGCTTAACCCCAACCTGGAGCAGAACCCCGGCTGGAAATAACGATCAGTTGAAACGAAATAACACGTAAACACAATGAAACATTATATCAATACACTGGCTGCTACGGGTATCGCGCTTCTTGCCATGACATCGTGTGAAAAAGACAAGCTTCTCACGACCGACTTTCCCGAAGCATATCCCACTACCGAGATCACATTCAATGTGAGCGAAGTGCTCCCCCTCGGCGTGGGTATGGACTCGACCCTGGTCTACACCGTAGGCCCGGAATTGGCCACCGACAAGACCGTAATATTCTCGTCGAGCGACCCCACAGTCGCCACTGTCGATGAGAACGGCAAAATCACAGCCCTCAAAGTGGGCGAGACCTACATCAACGCCGTGCCTGTAATCGGTTTCGGCGCCAACGCCTCGGTTCAGGTCAAGGTTATCGAAAAGGTAATCAAGGCCGAGGAGGTTATCCTCACCAACATCACCGAGCCCAGCGAGGAGGGTTACTACTACGAGACCGACGAGATACAGCTCGTATGCGAGATACTTCCCGCCGATCACACCTACGACTACGTTACATGGACCAGCCTCACCCCCGAGATTGCATCGGTCGATGAGAACGGAACCGTAAAATGTCTCAAAGAGGGCGACGCACACATACGCTGCCACACCCACGACCACTCTAACGTAGCAGGCGACTACAAGTTCCACATCTACAAGATGCAGGAGGTTGAGCGTCTCGAGATCAAGCCTCTCGACGGCCCGCTATGCGTGACCCAGGGCAATGTACCTCTCGACGTCACCTACTACCCCGAGGGTGCTACCATAGGTTCTGTCAAGTGGGAGACAACCGACCCCACCGTCGTCGACGTTAAGCGCGGCGTGCTCACCACCAAGGGCTGGGGCTCGGCTACAATCACCGCTACCGCTCCCTCAGGCGAAATAGCTACCGTATCGGTTACTGTTGAGCAGGGCTGGTACGTCTGGGACAGCAACTGGGGCTGGGGCGGCTGGAGCTGCGACAACGTATCGTACACCGACTTCGGTCTCCACGCCCAGTACAACGACGCCGGCTCGGGCAAGTGGCGTAACGACCTCAAGTACACAGGAATCAGCGCTACAGCCACACTGCCCTTCGACTGGAGCACCTACAAGGTTCTGGCCGCACGCTTCTTCCACCTGCCCTCGGGAGGTAACGCCAACATGGACGCCGTCGACGCCATAAGCGGTATCAACAGTAACAACCTGCGTCCCACACGCACCGACCTGTCTGACGGTTCGGCCCTGTACATCTGGGATGCCTCGGGCAAATACAACAATGCCTACACCGAGATGCGCATCTTCAACATCAAGGTGGCCGACCTTCCCAACGACCGCTTCTCATCGGTCAACGAGGCCTACTATGACGTTAAGTGGATTCGCACCTTCAAGACTGCCGACGATGCCAAAGCCTTTGTCGAGGCCGAGATTGCAGCAGGCAACTAAATTCTAAATAACAGCCGGGGAATTGGATATTCCCCCACATTCCCCGGCTCTATTTTTTCAAAGAATAATAAATTATCAAACAATGAAAAAAACAGCAATATTCTTCCTGTCGTCGGTAGCACTGGCCCTGTCAACAGCCTGCACCGAAATAGAGGACGGATACGAGGATATCGACTCGTGGGAGACCCCCGACGTGAAGCCCAAAGTCTACACGCTCAACCATCCCTGCCTCATGCACTCTCAGGACGACATCAACTACGTGAAAGCCCACCTGAGCGAGTCACCCTGGGCCGAGGCTTACCAGAAACTCATCACCAACAGCTACGCCCAGCCCACCTACAAGGCATCGCCCAAGGAGTATGTAGCCCGTCTTGACGCTGGCAACTGGGCCGACGGCGGAGGCCGCTGGGTCGACAACGGGTGCCTCGACAAGTGGTTCCCCGGCGTTCAGAATTCTTATACCTTCCTCATGCGCGACGCAGCCGCAGCCTACCAGCTCGCCCTGCGCTACGTACTCAGCGGTGACACCGAGTGTGCCACAGCCGCTATACAGATTCTCGTTGATTGGGCAACTGTCAACAAGGGTATGATATACGGAACCAAAGGTAAACTCAAAGATCAGCTCATCGACCCCAACGAGTTCCTTATACTTTTCCAGATCTATCAGGTAGCCAATGCGGCCGAGCTCCTCCGCGATTTTAACGGCTGGGGCAAAACCGACGATTTCAAGAAGGTGGTAGAATGGCTCAAAACCTATTTCTATCCCGAGGCTTCGGGCTTCCTGGCCACAGCGAGTGGTGACCACTACTGGCTCAACTGGGACCTCGCCAGCATGACTGCATGCATATCGATAGGCGTGCTTGACGACAACCAGGAGATGATCAACGTTGCCACCATGCACTATATGACCGAGCGCGGCATCGGCGCCGGCAAACACCTCAACGCCATCCCCTACATGCACGAGGATCCCGATAATCCCGGCTTCATGCTCGGCCAGTGCAACGAGAGCGGCCGTGACCAGGGCCACGCCACACTCTGCGCCACCATGCTCGGTATCTTCTGCCAGATGGCCAACAACGTCGGTGAAGACCTCTTCGCTTACGCCGACTATCGTGCTTGTGCCATGGCCGAGTACGTTGCCAAATACAACGCCACAACCGGCGCCAACGGCACATCGTTCATGTTCCCGCAGAACAAGCTCCCCTACACCAATTACAACTTCCAGGGCTACGACATGCCCGCCGTTTCTGAGGCAGGTCGCGGAACAGTTCGTCCCGGCTGGGATGTATGGGTAGGCTACGCCAACACCCACGGACGCCACTGCTACTACACCGATGCCCTCATGAACGAGATGCGCCCCGACGGTGGCGGCGGTCACTACGGCGGCAACTCAGGCGGTTTCGACCAGACAGGTTTCTCAACCCTCATGTTCTACCGTCCCCCGCAGCAGTAAACTGATAGGTATCAATTTCCACGAGCTACCCCACCGGCCGTCGCAGGCCGATGGGGTACTCACATTTTAATAAAAGGCTGGAGCGACGGCATCGACATGATGTGTTGCCGCGACGTGATAATCGACAATGTTTTCATGCGCAACAGCGACGACTGCATAGCAATCTACAACCACCGCTCTAAAAACGTAGGGACATGCCTAAGGCATGTTCACCCACCACGGCAAATAAAAACAACCGTAGGGATATACCTTCCGGCATGTTCAACAAACTAATACCTAACCTATTAGTCGAACAAAACCAAAGGTATATCCCTACGAATAAAAATGAATCTTAGGTCAAAGATTGCGCAAAATAAAATCGACGATACCACCGGTAGCCTGCGCGTGGTGGAGATAGTCTGAGAATCCATGGTTACCACCCTCGATAACAAGAACTTCGGCCTTATCATAGCTCGACACGCCCTCCTCGACACCACCGGCCACAATCATATCCTTGTCACCGTAGACAATAAAGACAGGCTTCTTGTAGGCACCGATGGTTCCGAAAACATCGAGACCATTGATTTTCTCATAGTACACCCGGCCCAGTTTCATGCCCATAACATCCTGAGGACGACCGCCGTCGGCATCGAAGCGATTCAGCATCATAGGCGCAGTATGAGGTATAGTCAAAGCTGGATAAACAAGCACCAGGGCCTTGAACATGTCGGGATTGGCGGCAGCTGTAATGGCCGATACCAGTCCGCCCTGACTGCAACCGAGCAAAGCCACACGGTCAGGATCGACAAAGTCCCATGATTTCACGGCAGCCGTAATATCCTCGACATTCTCTTTTTCGGTAAAGATTGTCATCTCGGTGGTAACGCCATCGCTCAGGCTATGGTTGCTGCCGCCGCAGAAGTCGAAGATAAAGCTGCCTACGCCATTCATGGCCAGACACTCGGCATAGGCCTGAGGCTCGTGATGAGAGCTGTTATAGCCATGAGCCATGACTACGAGAGGTTTGCGTGTATCGCCGGCAACGGGTATATAGGCCCGGCCCCACAGCTTCTTGCCGTCACGCATGGTCAACGTCATCTCCTTGATAGCGAAAGGCTCGTTGACCTCGGGGAAATTCTTGGCGCGCATGGTATAATCAGGAAATCCGGCAAGATTGTTGTCGACAAATATACTGCGGTTCTCACTCTTGCCCTTAAGCCACAGGTCGAGCCATGCACGGGACATTGGGGAGAATGACCCTCCGAACGGCTCGTGGAACGTGCCTCCGTGACCCACACGCAACTGGTTGGCAAAAGCTACGGGAACCTTGTCGATGCGCTCATAATCGGCCACGGCGTTACGGTAGGCTATATCACCCTCGCCACCTATTATATATAAGATAGGGCAATGCAGGTTTTCCAGCGACTCGGCCGATGCTCCGGTCATCTTGATATCGCCCATGCCCGAATTGAACATGATGCAGGTCTTGACACGCGGGTCGGCACAGTTGGCAAGCACCTGCGCTCCACCACAGCTCTGACCGCCAAGTGCTATACGGTCGAGCGCGATTGCCCCGGCATAAGGACTTCCGGGAAGACGGTTCTGCGTTTCAGCCCAGTCGATGGCACGTATCATGTCCTCGTTGGGCGACTTGTGAAGCTCACGGTCGGTGATGCTGTCCTGCATCTCGCCGAGAGCCACCACAAGATAGCCGTGAGAGGCAATATCGTTAAGCATCCGTTCATGGGGAAGAGAAGTGTCGTTACAGCCACCATTGGCAAAGACCATGAGGGGCAAAGCTCCACCGCTGAGGGCCGCAGCCTGCACATCGGCCGGACGGTAGACAACAAATCCCGGCAAAGAGGGATCGGAAACAGCCTCAGCCTTATAAGGACCGCTGCCGCCATCGTCAAGAATCTTCTTGACAGGTTTTGCTGCCAGTGTAAAAACTACCGCTAATAGCAGCATACTTAACATGATTTTCTTCATAATCGGCTTTTTATACGTAGTATTGTGAATGAATTGGGGGCGAAAGTGTAGTCGAACTTCTTGGCAAAACCGTCGAACGATGATTCAACGGGAGTAATCAGCGTGGGATTCTCCATCGTGTTCTCGTCGGTCTTGGACGCCGATGTGAGTGTGATGACTTTGCCCTGAGGCTCTACCTCATTGGCTTGCAGGTTGATAGTTGTCTTATACGGCTCGTCGGTTGAGTTGACTATTTTTACAACAGTCTCGCCCGTAGCCTCGTCGTAACCGGCTACGGCATAATGTCCTGTAGGAGCCGATGCCTGCTGCTCGAACACCTTGTCGCCGTCAATAGAAACAGCGACCTTGTTATCGCCAAGAAGCTCGACACGCACGTGGTACCAATGGTCATTGTCAAGCTGAAGGCCTCCTCCGCCGGGATTACGGTCGATATTGGCCTCACCGTTGGTAGCACGGTTAAGGGTAATAACCTTACGGCCGTCAACCACTTGAGGCAGATTGAGCACGAAATAGTCGTTCACACCCTCGTCGGCCCCGATTATCATTGAGGGAGACACTGTAACCTTACGGGGACGACGGCTGGTATCGAAACACGCGGCCATGACCAACGCCGATGTAAAAATTTTACAGATAATCATAATAAGATTATAAGTTAGGATTTGTTTGCGAAATTATATCATACACACATAAAAGTACGTGGGCATTTGTGTGAATATATCGGTCAAATGTATTATTTTTGCGTTGTTAAATATCTGTTTTTGAAATGAAAAGATTAATCGGCATACTTTTGGTAATATCAGCGGGATTTATGACCATACCCCGTGCCCGGGCCGAAGGCATGGAAACAATACTTACAGGAATATGGGCCTACGGAGAGGAAGTCACCGACTCGGCGACGCTCAATTACAAGCAAAACAACCTGAGATTTTTTTGCTCTCCGGCCGATTCCATCCCTTTGGACTCGGTAACATTCCGCTTCATGCTCAAAGGGCGCGACAAAGACTGGATATCTCCCTCCAGCGAGGGATGGACGTTCTACACCGACCTCTCGGCAGGCGACTATGACTTCATGGCATGCTGTCGAAAAGGCAACGAAGAATGGGGCCCGATCATACACCATAGGTTCACCATCGAGGCCCCGTGGTGGCAAAGCATATACGCCTACATAGCCTATATCGCGTTAATAACTTGCATCATAGCTTACATACTGTACCTTACCCGCGAGAAAATAAAGGCTCACAACCTGTTCGTCGTCACTCGAGAGAGCCAGCGATTCAGGACCGAACTCGTAATCCATGCGGCACGAGAATTCAAAACGCCATTGACGATAATCAAGTCTATCATCGACCGCCCGGCAAAAACCGCCGATTTCAAGTTGTCGCGCAATGACTTAAGACAACTAAAAGAGAGCAGCAACAACCTCACCAAGATGGTGGAACAGCTTGCAGAGTTTAAGCCCATAGGTGAAAATATCACTGAAATATCGTCTGAATCAGATTCACCGGGAATAACCGAAACACCTATAAATCGCGATTCGCTCGTGCTCATAGCCGTGGCCGACCGCCAGCTGGCCGGCGTAATCTCCGGAAGCATGTCACGGTACACCAACATCCGGATTATCAACGAAGAAACACTCGCCGATACAACCGCCGAGCTAAAACCCGACGCTATAATAATAGATGCCGACAATTCCGGGGCAAATGCCTACAGCCTGCTCAAACAGCTCAAAGGAAACAAAGATACCAACGAGATACCTATAATATTGATTTCCAACTTCGGCGATAACCGCAGCATTTTAAAAGCGATACGGTCTGAAGCCGATGATTTCCTCGCCAAGCCCTTCAGCAGCGAGGTGCTCACGGCCCTGACAATAAAAAACATTAATAAATATCGTAACCGCAATACCGGCGCAACCGATTCACCCATTTTT
>CANDNO010000051.1 GCA_947386115.1 uncultured Muribaculaceae bacterium | reverse complement strand
GTTTTATGTTTTTTGAGGCTTTTCAGCACCCGTTTTGACCCATAAGTCGTAAATGTAGCCGTTTTTCGCGCCAACTCGATTGTAACTCGTGACTCTCTACAATACGTAGCATATTATGATAAAAACGGCTACGTTACTATAGCTCGACGCACATTGGCAATAGCGACTGGGATATCGCGTGCTCCAAGTATCAAGGCAATGTCAAGGATGGTCATAACATTATCTCAATAATGGTCGATGATAATCACGTTATTCATGCTTCATTTGACCATCACGGTAACAAACTCAAATATTGCCGCAGTGTTGCTCCGGGCTCGCTCGTTTTAGGCGAACTTGAACCGATGATTGGTACTCTTGAGGACGATGTCACTTATCCTGAGTTTTATAGGCTCGGCAACGGTGATCTGCTCTTTGCCTATAGGTCAGGAACATCAGGCAGAGGCAATCTCGTGTTGAACAAATATGATCTGACTACCGGCCGATGGGAAAGATTACATGACATACTCATTGATGGTGAAAATGAGCGAAATGCCTATTGGCAACTTTATGTAGATCACCTTGGTACTATACATCTTTCATGGGTGTGGCGTGAAACATGGCTTGTCGAGACAAATCACGATCTGTGCTACGCACGTTCTCGCGATAACGGCGGCTCCTGGGAAAAATCTGACGGTACACCCTACTCCTTGCCTATTACTGCCGCAACCGCGGAATATGCCTGCATTATTCCGCAAGGCAGCGAATTGATCAACCAGACGTCGATGAGCGCCGATAATGACGGAAATCCATATATAGCCACATATTGGCGCGAACAAAACGACTCAGTTCCTCAATATCGTCTCGTGTGGAATGATGGCAAGAAATGGAAAAACCGACAGGTGAGCAGTCGCACGACCCCATTCTCTTTATCGGGCGGTGGAACCAAAATGATACCAATCGCCCGTCCGAGAGTTGTTATTGACAACGACGAGATTGCGTTTATTACACGCGACACTGAAAGAGGAGGAAAGGTTACAATCTACACCGGTAACCTTCGAGATTGCATCTTCACTCCTGTCGATGTGACTGACTTTGATGTAAATGCCTGGGAGCCGTCCTATGACACCGAGCTATGGAAGTCTCAACGTAAACTCCATTTGTATATACAGAATGCCATGCAAGGGGATGGTGAGAAAGTAACCGACCTGCCCCCACAGCCTGTTTACGTTTTAGAAGTAACACACTAACCGTCCGCCATCATTCGCCTCGATTTAGGCAAAAAATTAAGTCCCTGCCTTTCATCACGAGAGGCAGGGACTTTATAATTATGAAAAACTATTTTTTCTTGTTTTCAATCCATACACGAGCATTGATAAATGCCTGTATCCACGGGGTGACTTCATCGTTCAGTCGTGATGCGGGATAGAATCCGCATTGCCACGGGAAAATAGCACGCTCAAGGTGTGGCATCATTGCAAGATGTCGACCGTCGGCCGATGCGAGTCCGGCTACAGAGGCTTTTGAACCATTCGGATTGCCGGGGTATGCGCTATAGCTATATTTTGCAACAACGTTGTACTTACTCATTGACTCCGGCAGATTGAACTTACCCTCACCGTGAGCTACCCAGATACCCAGTTTGCTACCAGACAGACTGCCAAGCATTACCGAATTGTTCTGCGGTATAGTCAGACCGAGGAACTGTGACTCGAATTTATGCGAGCGGTTGTGTTCCATGCGGGTGGGTTTGGCATGTTCAGGGTTAATCAGATTAAGCTCGATCATGAGCTGGCATCCATTACAGATACCAAGGCTCAATGTATCCTCGCGCTCGAAGTAACGTTTAAGCGTCTCTTTTGCACGATCGTTCCATAGGAAACCCCCGGCCCAACCCTTGGCCGAACCCAGAACATCCGAGTTAGAGAAGCCACCGCAGAATACAATCAGATTGACATCCTCGAGAGTCTCACGGCCCGTCATGAGGTCGGTCATGTGAACGTCTTTCACATCAAAGCCGGCGAGGTACATAGAGTATGCCATCTCGCGGTCTCCGT
Source organism: uncultured Muribaculaceae bacterium (assembly GCA_947386115.1). Lineage (GTDB taxonomy): Bacteria > Bacteroidota > Bacteroidia > Bacteroidales > Muribaculaceae > JAAVFS01. The sequence continues at coordinate 17,406 of CANDNO010000051.1, read as the reverse complement.
TTACGCCTTTCTCTCGGATGATTGCTGCGCGCACACCCGAGCGGCCCTTGCGGTCGTGGGTGATACCGTTAGCTTCGAGTGTTCCGTTCCAGTTGTTGGGGAAGCGATAACGTATAGGCTGTTTCTTATAGTTCTCGAAACGTTCTGTAGCGCAAGTGACACCACTCTGGAGTTTGTCGAGCTGATAAGAAGTATTGAACCAAACATCACGCAGATAATCAATGCCAAACATGTGCTCAGAACCGTTATGACTTACCATAACTGTGCGCTCGGCTGCAGGCTGACCGATCTTGAAGAATCTAACGCCGGCCTTGGAAAGTTCGCTTTCAAAAGTCGCACATTTAGAAGCAGCTACCTGTGCTATTGCTGCAGGATTCTCGGCAAATAGAATCTTAACAATATCGGAGTTGTTGAATGCGTCAAGATTAACTTCCACACCACCCGTAGTGTTGGCAAATGTCATTTCAAGCAGCGCGGTAATAAGACCACCGGCCGAAATATCGTGATATGCAAGCAGGCGACGATTCTTCACCTGTTTCTGCACGGCTGAGAAAGCCTTGGCGAAATACTCGGCCGACTCGATCGACGGAGCTTCACTTCCAAGTTTGTTGAGAGTCTGAGCAAGTGCAGAACCACCAAGCTCAAGCGCAGTGTTGCTGAAATCGATATAATATATAGAAGAAGATGTGTTTCTTAAAACAGGAGAAACTGTTTTGCGTACATCAGTAACCTCACCTGCGGCCGAAATAATAACAGTACCGGGTGCAAAGACCTTGTCGTCGCCATATTTCTGTGTCATCGACAGTGAATCCTTGCCGGTGGGTATATTGATTCCGAGCTTGCAAGCAAAGTCGCTGCAAGCTTCTACGGCACGATAAAGCGCTGCATCTTCACCTGCATTCTTACAGGGCCACATCCAGTTTGCCGACAATGATACACTCTTCAGTCCATCAGCCAGATTTGCGCCGGCTATGTTAGTGAGTGATTCGGCTATTGCTATAACAGAACCTTTAGCCGAGTCGATGAGTGCAACCTGGGGAGCGTGGCCAATCGATGTGGCGATGCCGGCGTGTCCCTTGTAATCGAGTGCAACTACTCCGCAGTCGCTCAAGGGAAGCTGAATCTCGCCCTGGCACTGCTGACGTGCGATGCGGCCGGTTACCGAACGGTCTACCTTATTTGTCAACCAGTCTTTACATCCAACACCCTCGAGACTCAGAACATTCTTGATATACTCATCAAGTTTTGCCTCAGATGTTTCGATTTCACTATACGATGTATTGACGGAGTTGTCGGTCATGACGGTCTTGGGCGAGTTGCCAAACATGTCGGCCATCTCAAGGTCAATGGGTTTAACACCCTTGGTATCCTCGAAGACGAATTTGTGGTCATCGGTGGTTTCGCCTACTACATACATAGGAGCACGCTCGCGGTCGGCAATGCGTTTTACATACTCGATGTTCTCCTCGTCGATTATCATGCCCATACGCTCCTGGCTCTCGTTGCCTACAATCTCTTTGTATGACAGAGTTTTGTCGCCGACAGGCAGATTGTTGATGTCGATGTGGCCACCGGTAGCTTCAACAAGCTCCGACAATGCATTGAGGTGACCGCCGGCACCGTGGTCGTGAATCGATACGATAGGATTATTGTCGCTCTCTGCCAATGCACGTATTACATTAGATACACGTTTCTGCATCTCGGGGTTGGCACGCTGAACGGCATTGAGCTCGATCGAGTTGTCATAACAGCCTGTATCGACCGATGACACAGCACCGCCACCCATACCGATGCGGTAGTTGTCACCACCCATTACTACAACCTTTTCGCCGGGAACAGGCTCTCCCTTAATAGCATCTTTGCGAGCTGCAAAACCCACACCGCCGGCAAGCATGATGACCTTGTCATAGGCATACTGTTTACCGTTCTCATCGTGCTCGAATGTTAGGAGTGAACCACAGATGAGAGGCTGGCCAAACTTGTTACCGAAATCGCTGGCACCGTTTGATGCCTTGATAAGAATCTCGGCAGGAGTCTGATACAACCAAACGCGGGGATTCATCATCAGCTCCCAGCTGTGCTCCATCGTCATGCGGGGATATGATGTCATATATACAGCTGTTCCGGCAATAGGCAAGCTGGCCTTGCCACCACCGAGACGGTCGCGAATTTCACCGCCCGAACCTGTAGCTGCACCGTTGAACGGCTCAACAGTAGTCGGGAAGTTGTGAGTCTCAGCTTTAAGCGATATTACAGTGTCAACCTTTTTGGTCTCGAAAAAGTCGGGACGGTCGGGATTGATGGGGTAGAACTGGTCGATTGTAGGACCTTCGACAAATGCTACATTATCTTTATAGGCCGAAACGAGTTTATTGGGGTTGACCTGCGATGTCTTCTTGATAAGTTTAAAAAGAGACATCGGTTTCTCTTCGCCATCGATAACAAATGTACCGTTGAAAATTTTATGACGACAGTGCTCTGAGTTAACCTGTGAGAATCCGAACACCTCGCTGTCGGTAAGTTTACGACCCAGCTTGCCGGCAAGCTCACGCAGGTAGTTTTCCTCGTCGGCGCTCAGCGCAAGGCCTTCTTTCTTGTTATACTCGGTGATATCATCAATATAGACAATAGCATCGGGGGTCTTGTCAACTTTAAAGACTTTAGAATTCAAACCGTGGTAAACGCGCTGAAGCATTTTGTCAAATTCGGGTGTGTCTGTTTTAGACAGCGCGAATTCTTCAATACGTGTAATACCCTGCAAACCCATGTTCTGGGTTATTTCTACGGCATTGGTGCTCCACGGAGTAATCATCTCCCTGCGGGGGCCTACAAACGTGCCTTTAACTGATGTTGACGACAAGGGTCGTGCCTCTCCAAGGAGCCAAGACAAACGCTCCTTTTCATCATTTGAGAACTTATGGTCGCTTTCTACAGCATAAATAGTAGAAGCTCCCTTCTTAAAGAATGTAATCATGATTGATTCTGTGAGGGGTTTTATTGTGCAAAGGTACAAATAATGCGGCAAACTATGAAAAACTAACAACTTTTTAGTATTTTTATTAAAAGGAAACCGGGATTGCTTCGGCAATTGAAAAAAAATGAGTAATTTTGCATAATTGAATTGAGCTATATCAGGTATAGCTGCTTAAAATCAGTCATTGCTAATGAGTAATAAAGTACTTTATATATCGCAAGAGATTACCCCCTATCTGTCGTCAAATCACATGTCGACAATCGGTCAGAAGTTACCTCAGTTTGCCCAGGAAAGCGGGTATGAAGTGCGCATATTTATGCCCAAGTATGGTAGCATTAACGAGCGTCGCAACCAGCTTCACGAGGTAATCAGGCTATCGGGCATGAACGTAATCATCGACGATACAGATCACCCTTTAATTATTAAGGTTGCGACATTACAGCCCTCGCGCATGCAGGTGTACTTTATTGATAGCGACGACTATTTCATTCATAAATCAATTGGCGATCTCGAGTTCCGACTCTATCCCGAGGAAAACGATGAACGTCTAATATTTTTCTCGTACGGAGTTATCGAGACCGTAAAGAAATTACGCTGGGAGCCCGAAGTCGTACACTGCCAGGGTTGGTTTAGCGCACTTGCACCCTTATACATCAAGAGCCTATACTCTGACGACCCCACTTTCCGTAACGCAAAGGTTATCTATAGCCTCTACGGTGACGAATTTGAAGGTGAATTGAATGAACGATTTGCCGACAAGCTTGATCAAGCAGGACTTCCCGCCGAAGTAGTCGCAAAACTTAAAGAGCAACCCGTAACCCATGAGCTGCTGTCAAAGATAGCCATTGACTATGCCGACGCTGTTGCCATAGCGTCTCCCCGCGCCTCTCAGGCTCTGATAGATTACGCCCGCGCTCAGGGTAAGCCCATAATGGAATATCCCGGTGACGAAGCCGGGTACGAGTCATATATCTCACTGTATGACGATCTGTTGAAATAAGGCACATTATCAAAACTGAACTCGTATATTAATAATGAATCGTAAAAGCATTTTAGCACTGCCGCTTGTCGCTCTTGCCATCGCGTCATGTGATAATAGCGACGAAATAGGTTCGTCAATTATAGCTGATGAAGTCGAGATAGTGTCAGAATCAGACTTCAAATTAACCGGACAGACCGTTCGTAATCAAAAAGTGCAGTCGAGAACAATCGTTCAGCTGCTCGGTTCGATCAATGCCGGCGAATACGGTAATTTCTATAGCGACTTTGTCACGCAATTCATGCCCTCGGCAAAGATCGATACAGAAGGTGTGATTGTCGACGGCCTCACCCTGCGCATGGCAATACCTCGGTCTACAGGCTATGTAGGCGACACACTCATCCCTATGGGTCTCGAAGTTTACGAACTGATCAAACCGCTTGTCTATCCCATTTACAGCAACTTCGGAAACGAAGTAAGTGAATATTATGATCAGTCACAGCCCATAGCTTCGAAGATTTACAATTTCAATACTGCAGGACTCAGCGACTCGGTAAAAGCTCTGTCATATTTTGACATTCCCGTTGAACTCCCCAAAGAGCTTGGCGAAAGACTGTTCAATATATACAAAGAGAATCCCGAGAACTACCTTATCCCGGAATTGTTTGCAAAAAAATTCCCCGGTCTGTACGTAAAAAGCACGTACGGTGACGGTCGCGTAGTAAAGATAGGAGCAACCATCATGAGCCTAAAGTATCACGTCAACGAAAAGAACGATGCAGGACGTGATACAACCTATCATTACGAAGGCAATTATTATGCAGTATCGCCCGAGATTATCACCAACAATAATATTAAATATGAGATGTCGAGCGAACTTAACGAAAAGTACACAGCAGGCGAGAAACTGCTCGTGGCACCTATCGGACTCGACATGGAGGTTAAGTTCCCTATCAACGATATTCGTAGCAAATATTTAGAAGGTGCCGGCAAACTTGCAGTAATCAACAGCCTCTCATATACACTTCCTGTAGAAGAGATGGAAAATGATTACGGCATCACCCCCCCACCCTACATACTCATGGTAAGGAGCGACAAGAAAGATGAATTCTTTGCCAACAATCAGGTGACCGACAATATCAACTCATTTCTGGGAACATACAACAGCTCCAAAAAGCAATACGACTTCCCCGACATGAGAGGTTACCTCACAAAATTTATTAAAGAAGAAGAGGCAAAACCCGAAGAATACACCTTCACAATTACTCCTGTAACAGTAAATACAGAGAGCAACGGATCATCAAGTTATTATTACTACGGAACTACAACAACGACAGTTAGCTCGATTGTACCCTACGTAGAGACACCGGTCATGGTTAAAATTTTGCTTGATGACGCAAAAATTACGCTAAGTTATAGCAAGCAAACGCTAAAAATGTAGTATCTTTGTACTCGTAAACGAGACAAAGTTGACATACGACGCCGCAATAGCTCAGTTGGTAGAGCATTTCATTCGTAACGAAAAGGTCGTGGGTTCGAGTCCCACTCGCGGCTCAAAAACAAAGCCCTTAAACTCCCCCGAGTTCAAGGGCTTTAACAAAGGAGTGGTGCTCGAGTGGCTGAAGAGGCACGCCTGGAAAGCGTGTATACCCCAAAAGGGTATCCCGAGTTCGAATCTCGGTCGCTCCGCAAGGTAAAACGCTGATAGATAGACACAATAAATGTCAACTATCAGCGTTTTTCTTTTGGAAATCGGCCCCAAAATGGACTTAAAAAAAAGGAAGTCCTTGCCAATTTATGCCAAAAGAAGCCAATCCGATGCAATATGGGTGCGCTCCAGGGTGCGCTCCAAAATTGCCGAGCGCACGGGTTGGAGTCTCGAAAGCATAGAAAAGCAATGTCTTCACAATTTTTAAGACATGGCTACAATTAAAGCTTTTCTTGACACGCGCAAGAATGGCGGCGACAAAAGCAAAGCCGCCCAGGTCAAAGTCGCAATCGCGCATCGCCGCAGCACGGCCTACATCGTGTTAAACATTTCGTTGCTCCCTACTCAATGGGATGCCGATAAGCGAGAAGTCACAAACCATCCGGAGAAAAAAGTGCTTAACACCGTTATCCGTAAAAAGGTAGCGGAGACAGAGGCTGCGCTGCTTCGACTGTCGGACACTACCGACATAAACGGCTTTACGGCAACAGAATTACGCGCTCGCCTGTGCGAGATCGTAATGCCTAAAGCCGAGAAGCAAGCACCGAAGCCCGAAAATCCTACCGACGTTGAGAGTGTCTATCGCCGTTGCATGGATACCAAGCAAGGCCACACCAAAGCACTATACAACTCTACTCTGCGTAGACTCCAAGCGTTCTGCACCGGAACACCTCTGAACAAATTGCATTTCGAGGACATCAACAAGGAATGGTTGATGAAGTTCGACAACTTCCTTGCGCGAACTGCTCCCTCGGCAAATGCTCGTGGTATACATCTGCGCAACTTCCGCGCTGTATGCAACTTCGCGATAGACAACGAGATAACCACAAACTATCCGTTCCGCCGCTTCAAAATCAAGCAGGAGAAAACGCGCAAGCGTAACTTCGATGTGGAAACACTGCGCCGCATCTTCAACCATAATTGCGCGGAGGAATGGCAGCAGAAGTACCTCGACTTCTTCAAACTCACGTTTATGCTTCTCGGTATCAACTGCGTAGACCTCTGCCGTTTGGAGAAGGTCAGCGGGGGCTACGTTTGCTACAAACGAGCCAAAACGCACAAGGAGTACACCGTAAAGGTAGAAAGCGAGGCTCAGGAACTGATTGACCGCTATCGTGGTAAAGGTCAGTTGCTCAACTACCTTGACACCAACAAAAGCTATCGTAGCTTTTACATGAGCCTCTGCAAAGGGCTGCGGTCAATCAAAGAACAGCTCGGACTCGAAGAACTGACAAGCTACTGGGCGCGTCATTCGTGGGCTACAATAGCCGCGAGTCTCGACATACCTAAGGACACAATCGCTGCCGCACTCGGACATGGCAATAATACCGTAACCGATATTTATATCGAGTTCGACATGCGCAAGGTCGATGAGGCCAACAGAAAGGTTCTCGATTGGGTTCTTTACGGCATCAAAAAGTGAGAATAAACAAGGAGAATATCAGTCAGAATTTGATTGATATTTTCCTTGTCTTTTTGATTGTTATTTTGTGAAAGAAGATTGCTGACATATAGAATGTACTATGATTGTCATTTTGATTGACATTATAGTTGCCTTTTGAAATTGTCAGCAAGTTACGATGAAACAATCCCCACTCCCGGCGGTCCGGAGGTGGGGATTGCTGTGTGTCGAGGGGTCGTTGGGTCAGTCCACAATCGGATAGAACACACCTTTAAGTAACTGCGACATTCCATTCTCTGTGAATGTCGCGGTTATTTTTTCGCAGATGTACTTCTTGCCCTTGATGAAGAACACGGCGCGAGGATTGGGGATTTCGTCGGCGAGGAACTTAAAGGTTTTTTTCTGCTTTGGGTTGATGGCGTGGACTGTGCGCTGAGCATTGATATTGCGGTTGTTGATGCGCAGATTGGAGTGGATTGGCGTGTAATTGCTCCAGTCGGGAAAAATCTCAATATCCTCCGCATAAGGGTGCGGAAGCTGCCCGTTGGCCGGTACTCCCGCGCCATCCCACCAGGCAATATAAATGACATTGTAATACTCTGCCTTTTTCGTAGCCTCCCCTGCGGAGAGTGCTTGGAAAGAAAAAGGCTGATAGAGGGTGTTGTCGATTTCCTGCTTTCGGGCGTAAGGGTCACGGGACCAGGAAGTGCCCGTGCTCTCGTTCTCGTCGTAGCCGGAGAAGGAAAGGAACAGACAACGCCCATACTTGTCCTCGGTCTCGTCAATCCATGCCGGAACAAACTCGATTTCGATTTGGTCGGCATCCTCGCGCTCGTCAACGATGCGACCGCCGAACTGATTGACAGGCCGCAGTTCCATCTTGTACTTGTAGACATTCGGCATCCACCCTCCGCGCTTCTCGACGAGTTCCTTGGAGAGCGAGCGCACGATGAAGTATGTATCGACATCTTCGGCATAGAGCAGCTTGTCGCGGTTTGAGCCTCGTTGGGTCGATCCGTTCCAAGATGCGAGCCACTTGTTGGCGTTGAGAAGTTCAGTCAGCGACTTGTAACGCACGGCACCACCGCGCCACGCCTTGATGAACCAGTCGCAAGAGTAGAACTTCCACATTTCATGGTCGCATTCCTTGTAGACAAGATTCTTCGCTTCCTGATACTCGCATTTATCGTCCTCGACCGTCACCTCTACGGTGTGCTCGTCAATGATGTTGTCGAGCCTGACGGGCGGTAAGGAAGCGAGAGTCGCGTCGGTAAAAGCGAAGTTCACCTCACGGCCCCGGTGGTCGATGGTAAATTCACCGCCCAAGAACAGCTCCAACTTCTCGAAGTATTCGGCAACAGTCCAGTGAGGCAGGGCCCGGGCGAAGTCCGAGATGTTCCATGCCCACGGAAGGCAGTTGCAGATAAGGAGGTATTTGTATTCCTCCTTCGCCTCCCACTTCGAGAAGTCGGCCGCGTAGTCGATTGCCTCGCATATCTTCTTTGTGATGTAAAGAAGATAGGGTTGCCATGAGCGGCCACGGCAATCAGCGTTCCACGAATAGTAAGCGTGAGATTTAAGAGTGCCGTCGCTGTTCCTTACTTCGGGGTGATAGTCGGCAAGGTTCTGAATATTGCCGGAGTAGTCGTTGACCCACGGGAGCGCCACACAATTAGGATTGTAGATAGGACTCCAGGCCTTTTCGGGGGTGCTCCCGTCGCAGCCGGAAGGATTGCCGAGGTCAAGCTCGTTGATATAAATATCATCGAAAGTCTTGTCGAAGTTCTGCTCACTTCGACCCTCCAAGAATTGGGTTTTGACCTCGGCATCGTTGATTTCGGTAATGGTTATCGAGCCGAACTTGTAAAAGTTACGGTCGCGTATCTCGCAGTCGAAGATAACCTTACCGGCAATCACATCCTGGCGGTTGATGTTGCCGAAGATTTCAAGGTTCTGCGGGCAATGCCTGAGGGGAAACGTGATGGAGAGCGTATATCCGTCACTCCCCGAAAAGAGCCTGTTTTCGGCCACATACTCAAACGACGTACCTTTTTTGAGCATAGCGACCTTGCCGTTAATTCTGATTTCCATTTACTTGCGTGATTTGGGAGATTTGTTTCGCATGAGTTTGTCGTATTCGTCTTGTGCCCGCTGTATGCCGTGATCGCCGGAGACGGTGTTCACGGTCACAAAAGGTTCATCGAGGCGGTCAGCCAAACGACGCATAGTGGCGGCGTAGTCGTCACTTCTCTCTGCCTCTGAATAATAATTGTTTATGACAGCCGGAGCCGTGTTTGATTGAGGCTGGGCCGCAATCATCATGGGGGCTGTGATAGACCGCGAGACATCAGCGGCGGAGAGAGAACCGAGCGTGTTTGTGCGTTGGGCATAGTCGAGGGCTTCCAACAAGGGGCGGGTCTGCGGATTGTTGACGAGCTTCTGCGAGGCAACCCATTCGCCAGCATGGACCACGCCAACGGCTTCGTCCCTGCGACCGGGAGGGGTAAAGCCGCCCTCCGAGTATCCCTGAGCCTCCGATGCCTGTTGCTGCTTCTTGATAGCGGCAATCTGAATTGCACCTGCTGCAACGGCCATAGCCGCCGCGATAGGTGCGAGGATATAGCCGACGACCGGCACGGCTGCTGCCGAGCCGTAGGCGTTCAAGGCGTTTGTCGCGGTCTGCGCGACAGCCTGAATAATCTGCATCGCGTACATCTTGCGGCTCGCTTCGGACTTGATTTTGGCTATCTCCATTTCTTTCTGCTTCTCGGCTTTTTTGACCTTGTAAGAGTTGCCCTCGGCAAGCTCGATTTCGCGGTCATACTTCTTCTCGGCTTTGGCGACCTCAATGTCGGCACAGGCTTGCATATATTCCGAAGCCTGTTGCATACCGGCGTTCATCACGGCGAACACCGAGGAAGCGAGAGCGGCAAGGCGCGTGGCCCAGTTGCCGCCGTCTTCCTCCGTGGCATTGAAGAAATTCTGCCATGCCTCGTAGATGTCGAGAAGCTGATTGGTCTGCGTAGAGCCGAACTTTCGGACAGCGTCGAGCGACTTTTTATTGTAGGTGCGCTCGATACGCGCCTTTGCTTCCTCATATTGTTTCTTCGATATGAGGCCCTGGTCGTAGAGCGACTTGACAACTTCAAGGTCGCGCTTCATGGCTGCGGCATTTGCCTCCGCCGATCCGGACTGCGGTTTGGCGGATTCAGGCATGAACTCGTTGGCATACTTCTTCTTCATGTCGCGCTGAGCCTCCAAATACTCGCGGTACGATATAAGGCCTTTGCTCCATGCTTCATAGAGCAATTCCATTTCGAGGTCATAGCGCTGCTTGGCCTCCTTATACTCGTACTGCTTTTTCCACTCGGCGACGCGCTGAGCCAAAAGTTTCTGACGGCGAAGCTGCTCCGCGCCCTCGGCCTGTTCTATCTGCACCCGATAATTGTGCCATTCCTCGGAAGCCTGATTGTAGGCGGCTTGCATCTTTTTGAGATATTTGACCTTTATCTCGAAAAGTTTCTGCTGTAAGGCTTCCTCCTTGCCGTAGAGCGCATTGCCGGGCGTGTAAAAGTCCATCTGAGCCTGAGTTTCCTCGGCGGTCTGCTCACGCTTGGCTTCCTCGACTTTGAGGGCGGCTTGCCGTTTGAGCCAAGCGGCCTGTGCCTCGGCTTTCTTCTTCAAAAGCTCTTTATAGTCCTCGTCTTCAGTGAGATTGAAACGTTGATAGACAGCCTCGCGGTCTTCAAAGTATTTCATTTCAAGCTCATGCTTGCGAAGAAGATAGTCGCTCCACGATTTGAGACCGGCGGTGTAATCCGTCGTGTTCTGCATATCGTCAGCCTCCCAAACGCCCTTTGTGGCGTTGAGGGCTTCTTTGAAGTCCTTACGGGCTTTGATGGCCGCACGGCGTTCAGCGGCTTCGCGAGCCTTGCGGTCTTTCTCCGATTCATAGGGAGTATAATCATCGAGATTAAAGTCGGGATTACCCGAAACAAGGTCGGGGCCGGTATTGGATTGAGCACCGCGATAGGCAAGCTCATCCTGATACTGATTGAGTAGCTGCCGCGCCCTATCGACCGTTACTTCGGTCATTTCGATAACATTACTTGTCCCGGAATAAATGGCGGCAGAGCCGGTTTCACCGGATTCAATCACTCGTTGAAGTGATTGAATCATCCAGTCGATGCTTTGGTCTTCGAGATGGCGAAGCGGGGCCACACCGTCACGCATGCCCTCAATCTGCTGCAACGCGGATTCGTGAGTCTCATATTTGCCCCACATCTGATTGACAACCTCGGCGGGCTGCGGCGCTTCAATGCCCCAGTTCCAGAGAGCCGAGTTGGCGAGGCGGCCTTGCCACTTGTTGAGAGCGCGGCCCTGCATATCCTTAGACGGAGTGTTGGCCGAGAGCGCATTGATACGGGCTTGGGTCTCGCTGTCAATTGGTTTTCCGGCAGAGAAAGCGGAGGAAACACGCTGAGTTATCTCTGCGGCCTCCTGAGTCGTTGCGCCGAAGGCTTCGAGCGAGGCTTGCAGATTGGTGAGATATTCGGACAATTCCGTGTAGTAATTCTTGTTGATTTCCTGTTCCGCATCAGCGATACCGCGCTCTTTGGCGGCACGTTTGACCGCATCGGCCAGACGGTTATAGGCGCGTTCAAGGTCGATGATGCGGCCTTTCTCGTCGATTAGACCTTTGAGGTACTTGCCATATTGCGAGAGAATTGCGTCTTTGGCTTTCTTATAATCGTCCGTGCCCTCGGTAGTACCTTTGAGCTTGCCGAAAAGGATGTCGAGGTTGTGCTGCTCCTTTACCATTTCTTCATTGGTGCCTTTGGCGGCGGCGAGAAGTTCCTTACACTTCTTGGCATATTCATCGACCTTGGGGAGCAAAGCCTGAATAGCCACGACCACAGCCCCGACCGCTGCGGCAATCATGCCGAAGGGGTTTGTCTTCATAACAGTGGTGAGCAGTTTGAAGGCGTGGGTCGCGGCACCAAGACCTTTGGTAAAGGCAAGCACAACGATACGCGAAGAAATGACCGCGAGCTGCCATAACTTCTGTATGCCGATGCCGACTTTCACGACGGCATTGTAGGCGAAGTGGAGAGTTTTCGATATAGCAAGCCCGGCATAATAAGAAGCCATGACAACGACGAGCCGACCTATGGCTGTGCGATGCTCGATGATAAAGTCAACGAGCGAGTTAAGCACTCTCAGAAAAGCCGATGATGAAGTATATATGTGCTTCATCAGCGGATAGAGCTTTTCGCCGAGTTCTATGGCAAGCTCGCCCACGCGCTTACGTGCCTTGTCGATAGAGGCTTGCACGGTATTGTTGAAGATGGCATATTCATTGGAGGCCGAAGTTCCCTCGCGGAACGCCTCGGAAGCTTCGCCCAACTGCCATTTCAGGAAGTCAAGGTGAGAAGAAAGGTTGGAGAGCACCGAGGACACACGGGCACCGTCCAGTCCGAGGTCTTGGAACAAAGGAGAAAGAACTGCAAGTGCTTTATCCTCGCCAAGTTTGTTGAGCGCTTCGAGGAACATCATCACGCCCTGCGTGGTGCTCTTGTTGAGAGTTTCGATAAAGCTGTTTGTTTCAAGACCCACCTTTCGGGCCATCTCCGCAGGTTTCTTGAACAATTCCATTATGGTACGCTGCAAGGCCGTTGCCGACATCTCCACCTTTTGACCGTGAGCGTCCAAAGTGGCGGCAAAAGCCATAATTTCAGGAATTGTCATTTTCGCCGTCGAGCCTATACCGGCCATACGCTGCGCAAATTCTACGATAAAAGGCTTGGCGGCGGTACAGTTCTGCGAGAGATGGTTCACCGTTGAGCCGATTTTGAGCATTGCTTCGCGCACACCATACATCTGCTCCATGCCGAAGATATTACTCAACTTGGCGATAGTCTGCGTTGCGCCTTCTCCGAGGTCAACGAGAGCCACGTTGATAATCGAGGCTGCTTCGACATACTCCTTGACCGAAGCCACGGTATTGTAGCCGAGGCGACCGCCCTCCTGGGCGAGAAGATTCAACTGCTCGCGGGCAAGACGTGTGTCCATGCCCTTGAAGATCTCGTTGAGTTCTTCAACCTCGGCGGCGGTCATTCGGGTGTACTTGATGGTGTTCGCCATCTGTTCCTCCATGTCGGCGTAAGACTGCACAGCCTTGCGACCGGCCATGACAAGCCCGGTCACGGCGGCGGCAAAAGCCATGATAGCGGTTTGAGCGTTGTTAAGCCATGTGTTCATTCTCGACCACAGCGACTTCTGTGTGGCGAGAGTGGCGTTGACTTTTTGCAGTTCAGCCTTGACCGCACGGATCTTTGCAACCTGCGCATCCCACGCGGCGGTGCCGCGCTGTATGCCGTTCAACTGCGTTTGCAGTTGCTTCAACGCCTTGTTAAGTTCTCTCGGCGAAGCTTTGTCGAGCCGACGGAGAACCTGGTCGGTGGTAGCCGCCGACCCTTTGAGTTGGTCGATAGTCCGCTTTGTAGAGTTAAGCTCGCGTTGGAGTTTGCGCATCGTGGCTTTATCTCCGGCAGTGGCGGCTTTGGCTATCTGCTTTTCGAGGCGCTGCGCGTCTTTTTCGAGCGCAGTAAGCATCTTCTGAGCCTGTTTGCCGTTGACGGAGAGCACGACATTAGCGGTAGTAGTATAATTTGCCATCGGAAATAGTAAGTCCTTAATTTTGTGAGTGTCTGAGCAAAATTAAGTCGACACGGCGAGCCGGGAAAAGACGCTTTGGAACGGCGAGCCTCGAAAGTGATTATGCTGTCGGTCAGCATAATACCGCTTTTGGTTTTGGTAAATATTAACATTTGTTAAGATTTGTCCCAAAACGGATTTTTCAGCTCCCTGAGTTGAAAAATGGAAGTAGCGAAGAATGAGCGACTTAGGGGGTGCAGGGGGCGTTTACGCCCCCGCCACCGTCTGTGAAGACCCCCCACCGCCCTCCGCTTCCGCTCGCTCTCGCCCCCTCGCTCGCCCTCGCTATATGCAGACGGCACACAAAAAAACGCCCTCCGTGGAGCGCGTTTTTTCGTTTTTTCGTGGCGTGGAGCGCGTTTAACGCTCGATGTTGTAGTAATTTGCAAGTCCCTCGGCTAAATCGTCTAATCGTTCAAAAATGCCGTCAAAGCCGTAATTTGAGGCTACTTGCAGAGCGTTTTCGATGGCTTCTAACATTTCTTTTGCTTCATTATTCATATTATAAAATTTTGTAGGTTGATTTTTCGATGTTGGAGCGATGGCGTTATTATGCTACTTCGCAATAAATAACGCTTGTATAATCAGCGTTGCCGACAATTTCAGCGGCTTCCGCTTGGGCTTCCTCAGCGTTGTAGGCGTACACTTCTACGCTTGTAGCGATGCCGTCAAAGTCTACGACTTCGATGATATAGAGTTTTTCGATGTTGTTGGCGTTCTCGCTGAAAATGTTGCAAACGTGGGTCATAATTGTAAGATTTTGAGGTGAATTTTTTCGATTGGGCGGTAAAATGTCTTCCGCGTGCGGAAGTTTTTAACGAACAATCAAAAGAATGGGCATAAGGCGCGGAAACAGTCAAGGGTGATTGCCCTGTTGCAGGTACGAAACAGGGAGGAACACGGAGTGCAAACCTGCCCTTGACACCGCGACAGCACATTCTAATTTTGTGAAGGTAAAATCGACGCACGAGGAAGATTTTTTACTCTAAATCAATGCGTGAGCCGAGGCGAACACCGCTGAAAAAGAGAAAAATATCATGCGCGGGATTTTGAATAATGGAGAAAGCGAGTGAATTATCAAACAATGTGTTTACACGAATGATGATGGCGATGTGCGGTGATGACGATGTGGCGCGTAACGGAGGTGAGACTGACAAAGGAGCGTTGGCGACTTGGCGCTCACAGCACAGAGGGGTGTCGGTTGACGCAGTCCACCGACAGGCAATCTCTAAAATCCGCTTGCGGTTTGAGAGTTTGCCGACCCCTCCGTGCCGTGGCAAGCGCGGAGTTGACATAAGCGGTTGTCAGTCTGCCGGAGTGGAGTTAGTGCATCGGCGCACCGCACATCGGGGCCTGGGGTTGGGGCTTACTGCCGAGGGCGAGGAATGTAGGCGGCATCAACTTCTATGTGGGTGGGAGGAACGTGGTTATCAGTATGGCGCAGGTGTAAATGGAGAGCGACACGGAGCGCACCGGCGTTGACAACTCGGAAAAGCAAGCGGAGGTGTCGGGTTGACAGCGGAACAGAAGCGAGCCGACACCGTAGGCGCAGACGGAGGTGTCGGTGTTAGCGAGAGTGTAGCCGTCAAAGATAGTTTGTAACGAGAGGGAGTGACCCCGGAGTGAACCCGCAGTCCCGAGGGAAGTCACGGAGGGAAGGAGCGACCGGCGGGCACAATCTATCGCCCCGACAGCCGCAGCGGTCGCTATTCACTGGGAGGAACGACCCGTGAACAGCGATGCTTCGGAGTTGGCAATGACTGGGGGCGCGAAAATGGAGCGCGTAATGAGCGGTCGAAAGCCATTGCGAGAGCCACGTTCCGGGTGGGGCCGATAATAAAGCCGCCTACATTTATGCCCTCGGCGACAAATCAAGCGAGTGCCACGGGCTAATAACCGTGCGTTCATCAGTCCTATAATGGGTGGGCGGATGGTGTCGCGTTGGGGCTGTGTGCCGAATGGAGGACGGAGTGCAGATGCCTGGCCTTACAAGTCGGAATGGCAAGCGGAGGTGTCGGATTGGCAGCGGAACTCGTGGAGCCGCCAAAGAGAGTTTATGACCGTAGGCGTAGACAATCGCGCCCGACACCGTGACGTAGGAGCGGTGTCGGGATAAAGCGATAGGCAAGACGAAGGGAATAATCTCTCGCTCCGACAGCCGCAGCGGTTTTTAGTCGACAATGGAGCGAAGCGTAATCGCCGACCAAAAATGCTCTGACTTGCAAGGACGTAGGTATCAATCGAAGGACGGAGTGAGGTCAGTACGGCAACAATGCGACACCAGCCGGGAGGGTCAGCAAAGATGAACGCTAAAAATCAAACGAGCCACCCTCACGGGCAACTCGCTTGACCAAAGTATGAAAAAACTACTCTTGGAGTGGGAAATGATTAGCGTTTTCGATAGAAAACGTATATTAAGCAGCCTATCACAAGTATTGTAATGATGGCTACCACTGTGCCGTTAGGCGGATTATAGAGGCGCGTTGTTGCGCTGTGCTCTGTTGAAGTCTCGGCGGCGGATTGATGATAAGCAACCGTATCAAGCCGATTGAAGGCTTCAACGCTATCTCTACGGGCACGGCGCTGATCTATGACGCGCCCACGCACAGCCGTAAGGCGAATGACCTCCGGGGCCTCAGCGTATTCCACAGGCCGCTCGATATTGATTTTCAGGGTATCGAAGCTAAAATCAATATGACGCATGGCACTGTCAATCACCGCGATTGTGCGGTGATGTTCGGAATGAGCGAGCGAGTCGGTTTTGAGCGATTGGCTCGCCACTACATCTTTTTGCGACTTGCACCCCACCAGGGCGCAGGTCAAGAAAAGGACAATCAGCGACCGCATAGTTCAGGCTCTTTCTGAACGTTGAACGAAGGGCAAGCCTTGGCGGCAAACTCGTTATGTCCGTGGACGCTCGCTTGGGGGAACTGTGAGTGCAGCTCTTTCACCAGCGACACAAGCGCAGCCCTCTGCGCTTCGGTGCGAGTGTCCTTGGGCGTTTTGCCGTCGGCGGCGCAGCCTCCAATCAGGCAGATACCGATAGAGTGTGCGTTCTGCCCTGTGGTGTGCGCACCGACCTGCTCGATGGGTCTGCCCTTGTGGATAGAGCCATCGCGATAGATAACGAAGTGATAGCCGATGCAACGGAAGCCACGCTGACGATGCCACTGGTCTATCTGTTGCACGGTAAAATCCTTGCCCTCAGGCGTAGCCGCGCAATGGATAATGATTTTGTCAATTATCCTCATGGTCTTTGGTATTATGTGATTGATTGGAGCTATCAGGAGGGCGTTGGCCGTACTGATAGTGATAGTTGAGCCGAGTGAAAATCGTTTCACGACCGGGCACCGGCTTTCAGCCGACTTGCCCTTTTTCATCGTCCCGAATATCACTACCACGGCTTTTGCCGTATTGGTAGTGATATTTCATGCCGAATACTGCCCCCGCGAAAGTCAGAATCTCGCCAAAGGCGACGAGCACTGAATTATGGATTTCGCCGGGGGGCGGCACACAAAATCCTGCAATGAGCAAACCGCAGCCTACGACAATCAGGAGTACGGCGGCAAGCTGGATATTCCCAACAAATTGACCCCCATGAAATTATTTAAATTGACCCCCGTGTT
>CANDNO010000050.1 GCA_947386115.1 uncultured Muribaculaceae bacterium | reverse complement strand
TTGTCCATCCACTTGGCCCTGATACGCCGTCCCTGCGCATCGACCATCTCCGTTATGCGCCCCCGGCTGTCATAGGACAGGTACCGCTGCGACGAGATAAGTTCCCGAGAAGCCTCCGGGCCATCACGCTGCACGTAAACGCGCGTAGGACGAGTGAGCGTGTTCCCGCCGCAACCGAACCGCCCGTACTCATAACGCCTGAGCAGCGAGTCGGCCCCGGCGGCAGTGCGTAGCACCCACTTCTCGACAACCGGCAGCCGCTTTAGGTCGCATCCCGCCGCCCGCAACTTATCCCCGGCAAACTCCGACAGCGCCCTGTATGCCGCAATCGACTCACCGCCCGACGACACCACCGTCCCCAGCGGATAGAACGACCCGCGGGGGTGCTGATAGCTGATAGAATCGCAATAGAATCCCGGCAGCAGATATTCCGGCTTAAATATGGCACGTTCGCTATTATTGGATTCGGGAAACAACGGGTGGATAGGTCCGATTATTTCTGCACCCGACGACAGTATGCCATCGTATATGTGGCGGGTGACAGTATATCGAGAGTTACCGTCGGGATATATAGTGGCAGTAATGGTGGAATCGCACCGGGAGCGGTGACTTGAAACGTAAACAGGGAAGTAATTTACATCACCAAGACTCTTGATGTCGAGATCAGTGAGACCATTCTTGTAATAATAAATCTTGTAAACATCACTTTCGCAAAACAATCCGACGCACCGGCGTGTCGAGTCGCACCGGGAGTAAAAATTGCGTTCAACTGTACGCGGATGATAGCTGCCGCCGTCATATTCATATACAGTTTTGCAGGTCAGCAGCGGAGATGCCCCTATTTGCTCCTCATTTAACCCCGGGGTACGTTGTGGCTCCAAGGCTTTCTTATTTGCTTCGGATAAATAGAGAGGGAGACCATCATAGAATCCGAGGTGTCGACTGTCAGTGCCTAACAGCATACCGCTGTCGGTGATGCTGCCGACGGCCCTGAACGGGTTGAGGCAATCGCACAGGTCATATTCATATGTCGTGCGCAGCGGAGTGTCGATGTCGCTACCGCTGATATATTCGTCAACTTTACCATAATAAATGACTGCATTCTCCACAGGATAGCCGCGAGAATTTGCCGAAGCGAGAAAGCATGTGCTCAGGTCGCATATATGATAATATACGAGAGAAGTGTTGCTTGCCGGCTCGGCTCGATAGCATCCTGAATGAGACAGATAGTAGTGAAAATCCAAATTTCCGAGTTGAACATTACACTGCGCATCATTATACAAAAACGTTCTGACCCTTTTACGACCAGTAGAAAGTTCATTGGTTGTTATTGTTTTAATTCTCGGGCCTATAATCACATCGCCGGTCAATAGCGAATTTGGGTTTCCCATAATGCTGACGCGTGACGGTTCATAGTCAATGGTCGTTGTAATCCCCGAAATATCAGTAATTTCTGTTAGAATGCAGGCCGTAAGATATGACACATCGGTCTTGCGCGAGTCAGACAGATCGAGATTATAGTCAATGACACTATCGGCACCTACACCGTTACTTTTACCGTTAGGAAAGCCAAACAGGTCATAAAGTATGCCGGGCGCGCTGTTATTATATCTGAACGAATAGCAGCCGACAAGCACATCATCGCTCGAGATACTTACAGAATTGAGGCAAGGACGTTTGTCATTGAACTTCGAGGCCGCCAGTTTGACAGATTTTACAACGGAACCATTGACGTCTTTCAGCGATATTGCCGAAATACGGTCAGGAGGTCCGTAAAGAAAGTCATTGGCATCTCTGTCAACCGTAAACTCAATGCATCCCGAGCGCCCCGATATCTTGGAAGGAAGACGAGGATCAGAGAACTCCGTATAGTTCAGAGAGCCCACGCTAAAATCAGGAGACGATTTAAACCCACTGTCGCCGTATCTGTTAGAGTTACGGTACTGGTGAGAGCGAAGGTCTCGGTCATGAGATCGGGCCCATTTTCCGGATGTCGAGTACTCAACCTTAATCTCGTCAGCACCCTCCGGAGATGTAATTACGGAAAGGCTCCAGGAAGACACACACGTATAGTTTCTATTATAGAGTGGTAGCGGAATAGGATTGGGACGATAACTGTACTCGATATGTTCCTTTTCGTCAAAGCGATATACGACCCCGTCGGGAGTAGTGAAAACAAACGCATCGGTAGCACTGCTGTTCGAAGCGTCCGGGACACGTTCAATCTTAAGTTCAGAAGGAGGGAGCTGTATCACTGAACCCTCCGAGATGATGAAACTGCCCGAATACCCCGGGAAACTGTAACTGTAACGGTCATACTCCGAGTCGATACGGGCCTCAAGAATAGCAATGTAATAGTCGACCTCATCGCAGTCCGACCTGACATCGAAACTGACATTGTTGCTATATCCGCGCCACTCGTCGGGGAAGCCGTTGATCTGTCGGGAGACCTGGCCCAGGCCGGTGAGCGACCATCCCAGACCCACGCCCGTGGAGATATCGTTGCGCTTGATGCCGCCCGTGTGGTAGCGCAGGCCCAGCGACACGCCTATGCTACCGCCCGGCAGCTCCAGCAGCGGAATCGATATATCGGCCGTCCCCGTAGCATAGCTCACCGGAAAATCCTGATATCGGCGCATCGCCGTAGCCTCGGGCGACGGCTCCGTAATCGACTCCCCTCCCACACGCGGCACATCCCACACCCCGCCATCCTGAGCATGCAACCCCGAGCCGCAACAGACAGCGACAAGCAGCAACAGACACCGGACGAACGAGAGAGTCAAACGCATACAAAGCTGAGTTTAAATAGATTCACTGTCGCAAGTTAAGCATTATTCTCAAATCTACAAAATCTTTTTGCGGGCTTTTGGTAATAAAACAAATCGGGCTCAAATCAAACAATCATGTTGATTTGAGCCCGATTTATAATATTCAGTTGGCGCGGGGTTAGGGCTGGGCGATTTTGTTGGCCATCTTGACGGCGCGGGTGATGTGGTCGCAGATGTGGTCGGCGGGGATGAGGCGGTCGAAGCCGGCGTGCATCAGGGTGGCTTGTACGTTGGGTTGTACGCCCGACAGTACGACGTCGATTCCTTCGGCCTGTGATGATTTTACCAGAATCTCGAGGTTGTGCAGTCCGGTGGAGTCGATGAACGGTACTTTGCGCATGCGTATGATACGCACTTTCGGCTTGGCTGCCATCGACGAGCGCATCAATTCGTCAAATTTCGTGGCTACGCCGAAGAAGAATGGGCCCTCGATCTCGTATACCGATACGCCGGGTGCGACGTCGAGCACTTCGTGCTGTGACATGTCGGTGCCCTCGGCTGCATCAAGTTGCTGGCCATAGACTTTTACGGCTGTATTTTCCATCACACGGCGCAGGAACAGCACGACGGCGAGCAGAAGGCCTATCTCGATGGCGATAGTGAGGTCGAAGATGACAGTGAGCAGGAATGTGACGATGAGCACGGCGATGTCGCTCTTGGGGTTCTTGAAGATGTTGACTACCGTACGCCAGCCGCTCATGTTGTAGGCCACAACGACGAGCACTGCGGCGAGGCACGACATGGGCACGAGGTTGATCAGATCCATCATGAACAGGAAGATGAGCAGCAGCACGGCTGCGTGTATCACGCCTGCCACGGGGGTGCGTCCGCCGTTGGTTATGTTGGTCATTGTGCGGGCTATGGCGCCGGTGACGGGGATGCCGCCGAATATGGGCACGGCGATGTTGGCAAGCCCCTGGCCTATCAGCTCGGTGTTGGAGTTGGTGCGTGAGCCGGTGATACCGTCGGCCACGGTTGCCGAGAGGAGCGATTCGATGGCTCCGAGCACGGCGATGGTGAATGCCGAGGGGAGCAGCAGGTTGATGTTGGCCATGGTGAGCTCGAATCCGTGGGGTGTGGGCAGGTCGGTCGACATGTCCTTGAAACGTCCGCCGATAGTCTGTACGCCACCGAAGAAGTCACAGAACTGGTTGCAGATATAGACGGCTGCGGTCACTACGATAATCGATATCAGAGCGCCGGGGAGCTTTTTAGATATGCGGGGTGTGAGTATGATGATAAGCAGCGACGCGGCTCCAACAATAAGCGTGGGGATGTCTATGTTTGCAAAATTCTTGAAGTATACTCCCCATTTGGGTATGAACTCGCTGGGTATGTCGCTAAGTCCCAGGCCGAAGAAGTCGTTCATCTGGGTCGAGAAAATCGTGAGCGCAATACCGGCGGTGAATCCCACTACGATGGGGTAGGGAATGAACTTGATGACAGTGCCAAGATGGAACAGTCCCAACAGCACCAGTATTATACCGGCCATGAATGTTGCGATTGCCAGTCCGTTAAGTCCATAATTCATAATGATATTATAGACGATAACGATGAATGCTCCAGTGGGGCCGCCGATCTGAACCGAGCATCCACCCAGGGCCGAGACCATGAAGCCGCCGATGATGGCTGTGATGAGACCTACCGTGGGGCTCACGCCCGAGGCAATACCGAAAGCGATAGCCAGCGGCAGGGCAACGATACCCACCACGATTCCGGCTATTACATCATCTTTTAATTTGCTTAGAGAGTAGTGCCTAAGGCTTGAAATAAGCTTTGGCTTGAAATCAATTGTACCTGAAAAATCCATGATTAAAAATCATTAATAGTTGGAAACGAGCTGCAAAGGTACGAAAAAAAACTATAACGCTGAATATTTGTTATATTTGCAGACAAAAGAAAATATAACTATGGATATTATAGAAGCAATTGAGGAGCGGTCGTCGGTGCGTACGTTTAACGGCGAGCCGTTGACAACCAGCCAGATAGAATCGATAAATGCTGCCATGGGATGCGTGGCTTGTCCGCTGCCGGGCAAGTGGTCGATGGACCTGCAGCGGTTTGAACTCACGGGACCGCAACGTCCGGGTACTTATGGCGTTATCAAGGGGGCAAGCGATTTCCTCTTGCTCGGATTCAATGGCACCGATTATGCCGATGCCGTGGCGGCCGGATTCGCTATGGAGCAGGTGATTCTGGCCTGTACCCAGATGGGGCTATCCACTTGCTGGATGGCGGGCACATTCAAGCCGGGCGATTTCGGTCTCATGACTCATTTCCCCGACGGGATGGAGCTTCAGGCTGTTATTCCGGTGGATGTAGCTGCCGGCAAGGAGCGATTTATGGAGCGTGTGACCCGTTTCACGATGGGTAGCAAGAACCGCAAGCCCATGGGCAAACTGTTCTTTGTGGGTGACTGGTGGCAGCCGATGACCGATGCCAGCCAGTTCTACGAGTCGCTCATGATGATGCGTCTTGCGCCGTCGTCGACCAATTCGCAGCCCTGGCGCGCCATCATCAAGGGGGACACAGTCCATTTCTATTGTAAGGATGCCAATAAGGTGCACATGCTCGATATGGGTATAGGCATGTGTCACTTCGATATGGCCGAGCGATATCGCGATATTACCGGTTCATGGCAGGTAGATGCCTCCAAGGCCCCTGCACCGGCGCGCGGCATGACATACGTCGCTTCATACACGCGCGATTAGTGCGGGCGATTCCCTATACGGTATCAGTCGGTAGCAGTCTTGTCCTTTGTCTTTGACACGTGGCCAAGGTAGCCGCCATGGTGGCGGAGTGCATAGTCGGCACGGGTGAAGCCGGTTTCCTCCATTACGTTGACCACCAGCACGTCACCTATAACGGTCATCATAGTAGTCGAAGTGGTGGGGGTGAGACCGAGCGGACACACCTCGGGAGCTCCACCGGTGTGAAGGAGCACGTCGGCTTCCTCGGCGAGGGGGCTCGTGGCGTTGCCAGTGATACCTATGATCGGAATCTGAGGATACAGATTGTGGGCCAGTGTGATAAGCTCCATAATCTCGCGGGTCTTGCCCGAGTTGGAGATAAGCAGCAGCACGTCATTGGGTTGCAGCACGCCCAGGTCACCGTGCTGCGACTCGCTCGGGTGCAGGTTGACGGCCGGTGTACCCGTAGAGCAGAACGTTGTGGCTATGTTCATGGCTATCTGGCCGGCCTTGCCCATGCCCGAGGTTACGAGTTTGCCGCCACGACGGTGTACATGTTCAACGATAATCTCGACGGCGCGGTCATACGCGTCGCTCACAGGTATATTCATTATGGCGCGGCTCTCTTTCTCGAGAATGGCGCGCATTGTTTCTTGTATCTTGCTCATTGTTGATAATCTGATACACAAAGATACTGTAAAAATATATAACTTTGTATTCTGTTAATACTGTTTTTTATTTTTACAGATAATGAAACCATTTTTGAAACGTCTCAACTCGATGATACACACCCGACAGGGTGCTTTGGTATGGAATCTCCTGCTTGCTCTTGTTTATATGTTCCTTGCCCGCGTGGTGTTCCTTGCATGGAACTGGAACCGCTATGACGGTTATGTCGACTCGGGGCTATTGCTGTCGATATTCAAGGGTGGCCTGCGCTTTGATCTCGCATCGCTGTTCTATATCAATGCCTTGTGGGCTGTCCTGTTCGTCATACCCGTGAGCCTTAAGGTCAAGGTTTACTCGCGTGTGGTGAAAATACTCTATGTCGTGTTCAATGCCGTTGCCCTGATGGCTAACTTGTGTGACACTGTTTACGTGTCGTTTACCGGCCGACGCACGACTGCAACTGTTCTCGACGAGTTTTCCAACGAGGGCAATCTCGGGTCGATAATCGGCGCCGAGCTGCTGCACAGCTGGATGCTTGTCCTGCTGTTCGTTGTGATGGTGTGGGCTATGTGGCGTCTTTATCTGAGAGCAACGGTCGAGCGGGGAGGATGGCGCACGTGGCTCGCGAGTCTCTGCAGCCTTGTGCTGCTGGTATTCTGTGCAATCGGTTCCATACGCGGTGGCGTCGACCGCACCACGCGCCCTATCACTCTGAGCAATGCCAACGAGTATGTCAACCGTCCCATCGAGGCGGCAGCCGTGCTCAACACTCCGTTCTCGATAATCCGCTCCATAGGAAAGCCGGTATTTGCGTCGCCCGAGTATATGCCTGACGAGGAGGCTGCCGAGCTGTTCCCGATTATCCATCACCCTGCCGATTCTATAGGTGAGTTTCGCCCCATGAATGTTGTCGTGCTAATCGTCGAGAGTTTCTCCCGCGGATACATCGGCGCACTGAACCGTGAGGTAAATGACAGCACATATACCGGTTATACACCAAATATCGACCGGCTTATAGAGAATTCGCTCACCTATAAACACTCCTATGCCAACGGTATGAAGAGTATTGACGGCATGCCATCGGTACTCTCGTCGATCCCCATGCTTCAGGAGCCTTTCTTCCTTACGCCTGCAGCTCTCAATGATGTAGGCTCGCTCGCGTCATACCTCGGTGAGAAGGGTTACGACTCGGCTTTCTTCCACGGTGCCCCTAACGGCAGCATGGGCTTCGAAGCCTTTGCCCGCCATGTGGGTTTCGACCGTTATGTGGGTATGACAGAGTACTGTAACTCGCCGCGCCACAACGGTATGGATGATTTTGACGGTGCCTGGGCTATATGGGACGAGCCTTTCCTCCAGTTCTATGCCGAGGAACTCGGCGAGATGAAGGAGCCCTTTATTGCCGGCGTGTTCACAGCCAGCTCTCACCATCCGTTCAAGTTGCCCAAGGAGTATGTAGATTCGTTCCCCGAGGATCCCATCCACCCGCTACTCAAGTGCATACGCTATACCGACATGGCGCTCGGCAAGTTCTTCGAGACTGCCTCGCGGCAGCCGTGGTACAACAATACGCTGTTTGTCCTTACGAGCGACCACTCCATGTATCCGCCCGCCCGCGAGCTTGCTACCGATCTCGAGATTTATGCCTCGCCGGTGATATTCTTTGCACCGGGTGATTCTACGCTGCGAGGTCTTGATTATGACCGCATTGCCCAGCAGATAGATATCATGCCTACCGTTCTGGGTTATTTGAACTATGATCGCGAGTATATGGCATTCGGCATCGACCTGTTCAACACCGCGCCTGCCGATACGTGGGCCTTCAGCTACAACAACGGGATGTATCAGTTCACACGCGACGGTCTGTTCATGCAGTTTGATGGTCAGAGTATCAAATCGGTCTATGACATCAAGGCCGACCCGCTTCTCGAAAGCAATATCGTAGCGACAGCCGACCCGGCAAAGGTCGCCGCCATGGAACGTGACCTCAAAGCGTTCATCCAGCAGTATTGCACAGCAATGCGCACCGACAACCTCGTTCCACGCCGGTAGCGGCAGTGTGGGGGGATGCCGAGCGCATATCCCCAACGGCTCTTAATTGCCAATAATAAAGGAGCGCAGAGTGTGGGCTTATGCTCACGTCTGCGCTCCGGTTATCTATCCGTTTCTGAAAATTATTTCTGTGTGCGGGCTGCTTTGAACATCGACCATACGATTACGGCAAGTGCTGCACCCAGGAGCGGGCCTACTACCATGATCCAGAAGTCACCCCATGCGTCGGGCGAGAACAGGGCGGGGCCGAAGCTACGTGCAGGGTTCACCGAGCAGTTGTCGACAGGAATACCTACGATGTTTACAAGTCCAAGACCCAGACCGATAGCCAGACCGGCAAATTTGCCAAAGCCGAGTTTCTCGTCGGTAGCACCGAGGATGACCATAACGAAGAAGAATGTGAGGAGAGTCTCGGTGAGCAGGGCCATTGACGATGTAGCGCCGGGCTGCAGAACGTTGGTGGCGAGGATGTTTTCACCTGTAGTGCCGCCGAAGTTGAAATCGGGGCCTACTTTTACGAGTGCAAACAGCAACGCGCCGCCTACGGCAGCACCAATAAGCTGTGAGATTACATAGCCAAAGAGGTCCTTGGCCGAGAGTTTTCCACTGAGCCACATTGCAAACGATACAGCGGGATTAACGTGACATCCCGAGATGTTGCCAAGGCAGTAACACAGGCACACGAGAACGAGGCCAAAACATAGACCTACGCCAAGCGCTCCGATGTGGGGGCCGGCGAGCACTGCGCTACCGCAGGCGAGAAGTACCAGAAACATTGTTCCGAATCCTTCAGCAAGATACTTGTTCATAAAAAAAGAATTAATAAATAGGTAATAGTAAATCGGATTTGTTAATAAATTACTACGTATTATAACAACTGTTATACGGGTTTTGTTTGTTGTCAAAAGTCGGTAAACGCCAGCGGCAACAGGCTCTTGACCGACGGCAGCTCGTAGACCTCGTTGCGGCCGGCAAGGAATACTTTCACGTCGTGTCCGGCAAGCATCTCATATTCCAGCAGAGCCTGTCGGCATGCTCCGCACGGTGCGGTGGGCATGGCAGTAAACTCGCTGTCGGTACCGCGGGCGGCGACTGCTATCGTATCGAATTTTGCCTCGGGATATTGTGCGTGGGCATAGTAGCATGCCGAGCGTTCGGCGCAAGTGCCTGACGGGTAGGCCACATTCTCCTGGTTGGCACCCTCGATTATCTGGCCGTTGTCAAGGCGGATGGCGGCTCCTACATTAAAATGACTGTAAGGGGCATAGGCACGGTAAGTCGCTTTGCGGGCGAGTTCCACGAGATGATGGTCGGCAGGCGACAGCTCATCGTAAGAGTACGACTTGATTTTGGTTACGTTTTCTATACTTTTCATGATCCTAAAATTTTAGAATGGATATCCCACTGAGAAGTGGAACGTTGCGTCACGCTTCCACGAAGGATGAACAAGCGGCCAGCGCTCCTGGTTCGCGGCGGGGTTGTGGGCCTTGAATCCCAGGTCGAGACGCAGCAGGAAATAAGTGAAGTCGAAGCGCAGTCCGGCGCCATAGCCAAGCGCTATTTCCTTGTAGAAGTTGTTGACCTTGAACACGCCGCCGGGTTGTGTCTCGTAGTCGCGTATGGTCCAAATATTGCCGGCGTCGATGAACAGGGCACCCTCGAGCACCCAGAACAGCTTGGCACGGTATTCCATGCTCATGAAGAGCGATATGTCGCCACACTGGTTGATGAAGTCGGTCACCGAGTTGCGCGAGTCGTACCGACCGGGGCCCAGAGTGCGTACTCCCCATCCTCTCACGCCGTTGGCGCCGCCGGCATAGAAGCGTTTCTCGAACGGTACCATCGAGGAGTTGCCGTAGGGGAATGCGATGCCGGCCTCGGCGTGAAGCGAGATGCTGTTGCGCGAATTGAAGTAGTGGTTGTAGGTATAGCCGGCCGACCCCTTGAGGTACTGGGCATACTGTATGCCGAATATCTTGTAGGCGCCGTCGTGGCGTCTCATTCCCGTTGCTGTCGATATGAGATACAGCAGGTTGCCGGCCATCTCGGCCTGCATGCGGAACGTGTAGATGTTGGCCTGAGTGATATTGTTGCGGGCCGAGGTGTTGAACAGCGGCGGGCGGTTGGTCTTGTAGAACGTGTAGCCCATCCTCATGATAAAGTGGTCTTCGTAGCTGTAGCGCAGCAGCGGGTTGGTGGGGGCTATCGTGTTGATGAAGTCGATTGTGCTCTTGGGCAGGTACACGAAGTTGATGTCAATGAGGTCGAGTGTGCGGCGGCGCGTGTTCATGCGGTTGTGCCACTTGTATTTCATGCCGGCGCCGGCAATGATTCGGGTGTACTCGGGGCGTTCCTGGTGGTTGAACGTGAAGTTGAACTCGGTCGATGCCTTTACACGCTGGCGGTAGCGCTTTTTCAGTATCGGCGCTTCGAATTTAGGGAATGTGATGCCTACCTCGGCACCCACCTCGGTATAGCGGTTGTTTATGAGGCCCTCGAGGTTGCCCGAGAGGCTCTCGTATGAGCCCCTCACCTTGACGGTGAGCAGCTCGGAATGCTTAGCAAGGTTGCGGTGCTGGTATGTTAAGCCGGCACCCACGCCGAGATCACCTTCCGAGTTGGTTCCCTCCAGCTCGAGCATTATGCTCTGGGTCTTTGTGCGCGACAGCATGATGTGTGCGTCGAGCAGTTCGTCGCCGTCGGGAAGATTTCCGGCCGTCGAGAAGGTTATGTTGACATATTTGAGTATGCCTAA
This sequence comes from uncultured Muribaculaceae bacterium, assembly GCA_947386115.1. Taxonomy (GTDB): domain Bacteria; phylum Bacteroidota; class Bacteroidia; order Bacteroidales; family Muribaculaceae; genus JAAVFS01. The sequence continues at coordinate 9,039 of CANDNO010000050.1, read as the reverse complement.
CTGTGCGAGAGCTTCGTAGGTGCGGTCGACGTTTGAGGCGGAATATACCTGACCGCTACTCAGGTAGCACTTCTCGTCGAGAATCGACGGGCGCAGGTAGCGCGACGGGCCGTAGATTATGTGGTAGCCGCGCGACATGATGGTGTCGAGGGGCATCGACTGCGGCGCGTCGGCCTCGGTATTGATATAGACGTTGCGTATGATGTATCGCCTGTGGCGGGTCACCTCGGTCGTGTCGCCCTGGATGGCCGGCTGAGGGGCGCGAAGCACCATCTCGAGGTCTACTTCCCTTGAACCGGCGGCCGTGTCGGCATAAAACGTAATGTATTCTTTGGCAAACGTATAGTAGCCGTTGTTGCGCATGAGCGATGCCAGTCGGGTGCGCTCGGCGTCGAGTGTGTTGCGGTCGAAGAGGCCGCCGCTCTTGAGCGTTATCGAGGCCGAGTCGTCGAATACGATTCGGCGTAGCGCGGTGTCGGCTATCGTGTATTTTATGTTGCGGAGCACCTGTGGGGTACCGGGCTTGACCCTGTAGTTGACCGTTGTCTTGCGCTTGGCCTCATTGACTGTGGTGTCGATATCGATCGTCACGTTGCTGTAGCCGCGGTTTATCATGGCCTGGCGCAGCTGGCGGGCCGACTGGACGGTGAGCGCATCGTCGTAGATTACAGGTGCCTCGCCCAGGCGGCGGGCCCAGCGGTTGTACCACTTGGTGCTGTCTTGGCCGCTCATGTTGTACACGCCGAGCTGCAGTTTGGCAAATCCCAGCACCTTGTGGTTAGGCACCTGGCGCAGGTAGTTCTGGAGCGACTTGGCCTGCACCTCAGGGGCGTCTTCAATTGTAATAGTGGCTTTATCAAGCAGATACTCTCCCTGTGGTACATGACGGGTCGAGCTACATCCGGCCATGAACAGGAGGCAGCAGGAGAGTAAAAGTAATCGTGTTGCGATGTGTCGCTCGAGCGTCATATAATACAAAGGTACACAACAATTTTTAAACGGCAATATGACGTGTGATTATTTGTGGCAGTTTATGCTGATTATGTCGGCCAGGCGGGTGGTGTAGAGCCGTGAGGCGTGTTCGCGGCGGGTGAGATCTTTGAGACCGCTCCCCATTGCGGCGAGTCTCACCACGTCGGGATTGCCGGGCGAGGCGTTGATGCTGTCGAGCGTGGCCATGAGGCGGTCGCGCTTGGCCATGTCTTCGAGGTCGGCAAACAGGCTTGGCTGGCGGCACTCGGCCGGCACGAGCCGTGTTATCGTGATGCCGGCTTTCTTTATACCGTAGGCCGGGCGGTAGATTGATTTGAGCATAGTCATGGCTGTGCGAGCCAGTGTGGGGGTGTCGGCAGTGGGCTCGTGCAGCGTGTAGGATACTGCGTTGCTGTACTGTAATTGTCGCTCGTTGAAGCGGTTGGTGGCTACGAAAACCGACATCTCGAGGGCGTAGCTCGACTGTTCGCGAAGTTTGCGGCCCAGGATAGTGGCAAACGCACACATAGCCTGCTGTAGCGACTCGATATCGTAAATTTCCTTGGCAAAGGAGCGTGACGATGTCATGGTGCGCTTGTCGGGGGCTGTTATTTCGAGCGTTATGCAAGGATCACCGTTGAGTTCGCGCCATGTGCGCTCGCCGGTTATTGTCATCTCGCGCCTTACCTTGTCGCGCTCGAGCTGTGAGAATTGCAGGGCTGTCACGATGCCTTGTTCGGTGAGCCGGCGGTTGAGTCGGCGCCCTATGCCCCATACATCGCCTATGGGAGTGAGATTTAGCGCTTTGAGCCGTTTCTCGTCGTTGTCGATAATACAGGAACCTTTATAGCCGGGGTACTTTTTGGCAAAGTGGGATGCTATCTTTGCGAGGGTCTTGGTCGTGGCTATGCCGAGTGAAACGGGGATACCTGTGTTGCGCCACACGAGCCGTGATAGCCGGCGGCCGTATCCCTCGAGGTCGTCGATCGCAGGGTCGAGATGCAGAAACGCTTCATCGATCGAATATACCTCGATATCAACCACCTCGGCGCGCAGTACCGACATCACGCGGGCCGACATGTCGCCGTAGAGCCTGTGATTGCCCGAGAATGCCACCACCCCCTGGCGGTCGGCCTGTGCCTTGATCTTGAAGTAGGGGTCGCCACGCTTGAATCCCAGCGCTTTGGCTTCGTTAGAGAGCGCGACTGCACAGCCGTCATTGTTGCTGAGAACAATAACGGGGCGGCCTATGAGCGAGGGGCGGAACACCCTCTCGCAAGACACAAAGAAATTGTTGCAGTCAATAAGTCCGAACACAGTCAACCGGCTCCTAAAAAAATTCTTTCTCGGCTCAGCCTGATAGGCAAATTCCTAATTATTAATTCCCAATTCCTAATTCTTATGTTGCCTGTTGGCCTTGATGGTATAGGTGACGATGCCCCACACCATGAACTCATTGTCGGGGGTCACCTCGATGGGGCGGTAGCGGCGGTTGGAGGGCATGAGGTAGATGCGGTCCTCGCGGGTAATCTTGATGCGTTTCAGAGTGAATTCGCCATCAAGACAGCACACAGCCAAGTCGCCGTTCTCAGGCTCGAGCGACTTGTCTATCACCAGTATATCCCCCTCTTCGATACCCTCCTCGATCATCGAGTCGCCTACAACGCGGCCGTAAAATGTCGAGGCAGGGTGGCGTATCAGGTCTTTGTTGAGGTCGATAGTCTCGCTTATATAGTCCTGGGCGGGAGAGGGGAAGCCGGCGCGGATGCCGTCGTCGGCATACTGTAGCGGCATCTCGGTGCTGAGGTCGGGCCGGAATAGTTCCAGCTCTGATAGCGGGGTGTTTTGATTCATAGCGCGTTGGGGATTATGTTCTGTTTCTGGAGTCGTTTGATGTTGCGGAACTCAATGATTATCAATATGGCTGCCACGATTGTCGCGCACACGTCGCTGGTGGGGAATGAAGCCCACAGGCCGTCGAGCTCGAAGTGATGGACCATAAAGTACATGATGGGCAGCAGGAAGATAACCTGTCTCGCGAGACTCAGTGCTATCGAGAAGCCTACGCGGCCTATCGACTGCAGGAAGTTTGTCGATACGATCTGGAATCCGACCATCCAGAACATCGACATGGATATCGTGAGCAGGCGTCCGGTGTGGCGGGCGAGGGTATCGTCGGGGATAATGAGTTTGGCCACTACCTCGGGGCATACCATCGAGATGATCCAGCCTATTGAGCACACAGCGGTAGAGGCCGCCACGGCAAGCCAGTAGGCGCGCTTGAGGCGGTGGAAAAGTCCGGCTCCGTAGTTGTAGCCTACGATGGGCTGCATCCCCTGGCAGATGCCTATGATGCCACATACTATCATGGATGTGAACGTGACGAAAACGCCGGCCGAGGCCAGAGCGCCGTCCGACCCGAGCTCGCTATCGGCTCCGAGGGTCTTGAGATTGGAGTTGATGAATATGTTGATGAGGCAGGCGGCTACGTTGACGATACACGGAGCGGCACCGATGCCTACGATGCCCCACACGATCTTGGAGTGCAGGCGGTAGGTGCCACGTGTCCAGGTGATTGGCCCTGAGTTTTTGAAGAAATGGGCCATGACGAATATCGTTGTGACGCCCATCGATATGTCGCTGGCTATGGCTGCACCCTTGATTCCCATTTTGAAGACTACAAGGAACAAGGTGACGAGTATGATATTGAGTCCGGCGCCTATAAACATTGTCACCATGGCGCGTATGGGGAATCCCGATGCTCGCATGAGGTTGTTGAACGAGTAGGTGAGGTTCATGAGGAAGAGTCCGGGCAGGATGTAGGTCATGAACTCGCGGGCGTAGGGCAGGTTGGTGTCGGTGGCACCGAATAGTATGAGCATGTCGTCGAGGAACCATGCGAACATGGTAAGGTAGGCCAGTCCCAGCACGATGGTCATCGTGAGGGCGTTGCCTAAGACGTTGCGGGCTGCGGGGATGTTGCCGTTGCCGAGGAGAATCGACAGGCGGGCCGATGCTCCGGCTCCGATGAGCACACCCAGCGCTGTGGTTATGTTCATTACCGGGAATGTGATCGTGAGGCCGGCGATGGCTTCCTGGCTTGCGGCTCCGTCGACACCGCCGTAGTGGCCTATGAGGGCACGGTCGACGAAGTTGTAGAGCTGCATCACGAGCATGCCCACAACGGCCGGCAGGCTGTAGTTCCACAGCAGGCGCCCAACGCCTTGCGTAGCCAGCTCGTTGAGTTTGTCGTGTTTAGTATCGGGTGTCATGTATCAATAAAAAGAGCACGCGATGCCGTTTTAATGGCGCCTCGTGCTCTCGTAGTATTTTTGTGGATAGATGTGTCGTTGTCCTTATTTCTTGTTTGCGTCGAGACGAGCGCGCTCCAGATACTTGTCAACGTTAAGACCGGTATTCTGGGCATACAGGGGATAGTCCTTCTTGATCTCCTCGTAGAGCTTAGCCTCGGCGTTGTAGTCCTCCTGAGCGCGGTACACGCGGGCGAGCTTCAGCATGAAGTAGGGGGTGTAGTAGGGGTTCTTGTCGCTCTGCTTGATGGCGTCTTTATAGGCCTTTACAGCCTCGGGATAGTTCTTGAGGTTGACATAGCAGTCGCCTTTGAGCGAGAGAGCGGCAGCGCCCACGATAGTCTCTTTGGGATCATATTTGTTGATGTAGTTGACAGCCTGCTCGTAGTCTTTGTTCTCGTAGAGCATGATAGCTGCGTTGAGGGCTGCGCGGTTACCGGCGTCGTGACCCATCTCTGCTACCTGTTTGTACTGCTCGAGGGCAAGCGAGTCGTTGCCGGCGATGAGCTCATAGTCGGCATTGCCTATAGCCACGTTGGCGCTGTCAGATGCCTTGTTGCCACGGTCTTTGAAGAACAGGATACCGCCAATCACTACGATGAGGACGAGGACGGCGATGATGATAGGTTTCTTGTTGTTCTCGACCTTGCGGCTCATGTCGGTAAGAGTCTCGTTGAGGTTGTCGATCGAGTTTTGAGTTTCAGGAGCGTTATTTTTATCGTTTGCCATTGTGAAAATGATGATTGATTACAAAGTAAATGTCATGAAATGCTCATAACAGCACGCAAAGGTAACACATTAAAACGGTTTCAACAATTATTCTCGCCAACAATTTACATCTATTAACAACAATTTTGGCGTGGAGCGGACGCGAGGCGCGAGGCGCGAGGTTCAAGGTTCGAGGTTCGAGGTTCGAGGTCCAAGGTACGAGGTTCAAGGTACGAGGTTCAAGGTTCGGGGTACGAGGTACGAGGTCCGAGGCGCGGGGTTCGAGGCGCGAGGTGGTGCAACGGCTCCGCCGTTGTAGTGGGAATGGGCGGTTGTGGACCCCACGAAGGATCGTGGGGGTGGATAGATGCAACGGCTCCGCCGTTGGCATTCGCCCCGGTCCGCATGGTGTTGACAATCGACCCGCCGGATAGCTCTGCTGTTGGCATTCGCCATAATTTGCCGGGTGGAGGAAACGGTCCGTATGGATCTGCTGTTGACATCGTCGTTACAACACACTGAGCGACTGCATAAACATGACACCGAGCGCTCGGCAAGAATAGCGGAGCTATTCAATTTATCCAGCCCCACGATCCTTCGTGGGGTAACCGAGTCCCCCTCCACCCACACAACGGCGGAGCCGTTGCATTTAGCCCCCCGCTACGGCGGATTTTATGGGCAATCAACACATTGGTTGGGGGTGTGTCAGGCTGGAGGTCTGCTCATTTTGTTAACCGCGGGCGCTTGCCGCCCGTGGTAGGGCGGTCTCCATGCGTCTTCGACCCGGATAGGGTCGTACGTCCCTGGAGTACAGTCCTTCCGGGACTGTATGCGTGGGCATCACGCCAACCACGGGCGGCAAGCGCCCGCGGTTAACCAAGTTCTAAGCCTCCGGCTTGACCGGAGATTTAGGTACGAGGTTCAAGGTGCGAGATGGTGCATCCTACAAGTTTTCTTTGAATTTGTATTTCAGCAGCACGAAGGTATCGTCCTCCACATCGTAAAGGAGCGAATCGGCCTGCAGCCTTTTGTCAAGCAATAATGCCGGGCGTTCTAATATTTCCTCTTTGCCTACAACCGAATAGGCATATCCTTCGCCAACATTTTTAAACATCGGCGCCTTATATTCATTATCATCATACATTTTTACATGTACCATTTTTCCGGTGTTTCGGTCGGCAAAAACATAACTCAAATTTTTATCACTTGAGCCTGTAGATGTGAAAAATACAATCTTATTCGTGGTCGGTAAAACATTACAAACATAGGGCTTTTCAGATTCCATTATATACTGAAACTCGTCGGCCGGGGAGCTGAACTCCTGTTTTGCCATAAATTCGGGTGTAATTGAATGATCACCCAAACTGAATCCGATACATTTTTCTATTGAGAAATCCTCACTATTAAAACTATAAATATTGTAGGTAACAGCCGAGGGGGTAAACAGTATTTCTCCGTCGGGCATCTTAAAAAAGTTTTCCCTCTGCATATTGATCATTGTTACTACATCATCGCTATAATCAAAAATTTCTTTAAGTTCTCCGGTTTCGGAAGATAGCTTGTAGTACTGGCGTGGGTTTTCAGACGTGCCGGAATACACGAGATGGACCGAATCCGACAGACTGTACATATCGGCTATATAAAATGATTTATGATCTCTATCGCCCGTATAAGTGGGCAATTTGATAGATTTTATATAGTTCAAATTCTTGTCATAAATTGACATTTTGCTTGGCGATAATATTTCAAGACTATTGCTCGATTCATTCCAATTAAAACCTAAAGCAAATGAAAACTCTTCAGGTCCGCTGCCCATACGGTCGGCCGCGCCCGAGATATATGCTCCGTCCTTATCAAAAATATGTACAAACATATTACCATCCGACACAACTATAACACTATCACCCATCTGCAATCGAAATGCCGACTTGGGATAACCCTCTCCACCATACTGCAACGGCGTCAGCTCCACATCGCTGAACACATCGGCCAGAGTCCCCTCCTCGGCCTGTGTCAAATCATAGTACTCTGCATAGTCAACGCTTGATGTATTATCTTTCTTGCAGGAAGAAATTAATATTATAGCGATACAACTGAATATATACTTTTTCATAATAATTTATTATATAGAAGATGCCATCGACTATAAGTTTAAATAGTCGATGGCTTACTAAAATAATACTAATCAGTGCAAGGATTAAAACAAGTATCATACTGATTACCTGTAAAGACACATCGCAAATATGTCTGACCATTGCAATAGTCAGAACCTATAGCTATTACCCAGCAAAAGCCTCGAGTGGGATAATTACATGTAATAGCAGGATCGCCCTCATCAAAGCCTAATGCTTCAATATTGGCAAGCTCCATGGGGTTTAACACTATATCATCTGCCTTTTCGTGCATTGAAAAGTAACTCACTGTGCCTACAACGGCAGCTAAAGCGATTGAAAAAAATAGTTTTTTCATGGCTTAAAATGTTTAATTGTTAGAAATAATATTACCATATATGATAAGCCTTTGTGGCTCATCAATTTCATTAAAGAATACATCGATGTACTGATAAAAAGGACCGGCAACGGTATCGGCATGATAGGTTATGTCAACTCCAATTTTACCTTTGATTTTCAAACTGTCGCCGCGGGCATTGCCTACTGTACAATCACATGATGGAATGATAGCCTGTATTGTAAGCAATGTGGTATCAGAATTACGCAAAATATAATGATGTTTCACTATCTCTCCGGGACTTACCACTCCGGCAGCATAGGCTGGTTTTGCACATAATTTCAAATTGTTGTCCTCATAATTGCCAGCTATTATATCCATGTATAATGCTTTGATCTTTGGATTCATAACCGGATCCCCTACTGCAATGACTTTATCGTCGGAATCAAGCAAGAATGTATGAAAATCATCATCTTCGGGTAATGAATTAGTATCGAAAAATGAATTGTCGTAATCAAACCATATCGGGTGATTGAACAGCGATGCATTTATTGCATATTCAGCCGCATTCTTTCGATCAGAGTTTATTATCATCAGAAAATTAAAATCAATATCAGGTATTGACTTGATTTCATTTATTATTTCGTTCCATGATGATATCTTCATACGGCACGGAGTACAACCTGTAGTATCTATGTAGGTGACAATTTTGTAATCGGCATTACCGAAATCATATGGTATTGAAACATCTCCTATCTGAGCAGCAAAATTATCGGGCATTATTATAGTACGACCGTTCATATCGGTGACAATCTTTTTTCTTATCGCAGTTGAATTGTCACCACACGACGAAGCCAGGAAAAGGGATATGATTATAAGTGGGAGTAGTTGTTTCATTGGTAAGCGATTGTAAGGATGGTTGATTTAGGGGCTTTTATATATTCACTCACAAAGTAAATTTACAAAATTTCAGAAAACAAATAATATGCGTTAAGTTTTGTTAATCGCGTGGTTTATTTGTCTTATGGGAATTCAGGTTTGATATTCTTTTAGGTCCGAGGCCCAAGGTTCGAGGTCCAAGGTCCAAGGTTCGAGGTTCGAGGTGGTGCAACGGCTCCGCCGTTGATTTTCAGTTGTGGTGCGCATCAGGCTACAGGTCGTGGGGTGTCAGGCCGGAGGCCTGCTCATTTTGTTAACCGCGGGCGCTCGCCGCCCGTGGTTGGACGGTCGCTATGAGTCTACGACCCCTGGAAGGGGTCGGACGTCCCTGAAGTACAGTCCTTCCGGGACTGTACGCGTGGGTATCACGCCATCCCCGGGCGGCGAGCGCCCGGGGTTAACCAAGTTCCAAGCCTCCGGCTTGACTTTAGGTACGAGGTACGAGGTTCGAGGCGCGAGGTTCAAGGTCCGAGGTTCAAGGTCCGAGGTTCAAGGTCCGAGGTTCAAGGTCCGAGGTTCGGGGTTCGAGGTGCGGGGTAGTGCAACGGCTCCGCCGTTGTTTTGGGATGGGGGCGGTTGTGGACCCCACGAAGGATCGTGGGGGTGGATAGATGCAACGGCTCCGCCGTTGTTTTGGGATGGGGGCGGTTGTGGACCCCAC
>CANDNO010000049.1 GCA_947386115.1 uncultured Muribaculaceae bacterium | reverse complement strand
GACCGAATTCTTCAAACAAATCGCTAATTTTGCACTTGCCAGTTGAACCTGCACCGGTTCTTTCAGCGCTGTTTTTTGTATAATTTATGACACGGAAAGGCCAAAATACGCGATAAGTCACTATCTTTGTAGGTTGAAATGGAATGCTTGAAAAAAATATTCGCATCGGCGCTCGGACTCTTGGCCTCGGCTACGGTCCTGGCCGCCCCGGCCGACTCTACGATAGTGCAGCAGTCGAGTGCATGGCGCGTGATTGATCCGCTCGGCACGCGCATCGAAGCCACCGTCGACACCTTGCACACCAACTATGCCCAGGAATTTGTACCGAGCGAGGTAACAGATGCTTATGCCTGCACCGGCAACTATGCTGCCGAGGGTTACAACCTGCTGTACTTCGACCGTGACCCTGCGAGTCCGTTCTTCTTCCGCGATGCCCTCAGCGCGTGGATTCCCAGCGAGAAAACAATGCGCTTCTACAACACGCGCATCCCCATGACGCTGCTGTCGTATGCCTCAGGCGGTGGCAAGGAGACGACACAGGACCGCCTGCGCGGCGACTTCTCGGGCAACATTAACGAGCGGGCCCAGATAGGCGCCAAGCTCGATTACCTGTACTCCAAGGGCAGCTACAACTACCAGGCAGCCAAGAATTTCGTGTGGGGCTTCTCCGGTTCGTACATCGGCGACCGATATGAATTTCAAGGCTACTACAACCACTACAACAGCGTAAACAAAGAGAACGGCGGCATCGAAGACGACCGCTACATCACCGACCCGGCCGAGGTGCAGGGCGGTAGCACAAGCGTCGACACGAAATCAATCCCGACACTGCTCACCGCCGCCCACAACCGTGTGAAAGGTGGCGAGTTCTGGATGAACCACAAGTATAAGATAGGCTTCTGGAAAGAAGAATACAGCGAGGAGTACGAAGACTCGATAATTTCGCGCACATACGTTCCTGTAACAGCATTCACGTGGACAATGAAATACAACCAGAACAGCCACGAGTTCATCAACACGTCGGCCTCGGAGGATGACACGTTCTGGGCCAAGACCTATCTGTCGGCCGACGGCACTTACGACAACACAAGCTACTGGCAGCTGCGCAACACGGTGGCCGTATCGCTCATGGAGGGATTCAACAAATATGCCAAGGCAGGATTGTCGGCATTCCTTACCCACGAAGTGCGCTCCTACAAGCAGTCGCTCGACACCCTCGCAATCGACGAGGAGAACGAACGTCTCGATCCCTACCCCCTCGAATCGAAACTCGCGCCCAAAGCCAAGGAGAACTATGTGTGGGTAGGCGCTCAGCTCATCAAGCAGCAGGGTCGGCTGCTCAACTATCAGGCCACGGCCGAGCTGGGGCTCGTGGGACGTGCAGCGGGCGAGGTCAAGGCCTATGGTGATGTCAACACTCGCATCAAGCTTCTTGGCGACACGGTCACAGTCAACGCCTTCGGCTCGTTCTACAACACGTCGCCCGAGTATCTTTTTGAGAATTACGTCAGCAATCACTTCATCTGGCACAACGACTTTTCCAAGACCCGACGCTACCGTGTGGGCGGCTCGCTCAATATTCCCCACACAGGTACATTCCTTATGGCAGGAATCGAGAACGTGCAGAATCACATCTACTTCAACGAAGAGTGTCTGCCTACACAGTTCAGCGGCAACGTTCAGGTATTCACTGCGCGTCTGCATCAGAACTTCAACTACCGCGCCCTGCACTGGGAAAACCGCATCACCTACCAGACGACATCCAACGATGCCGTCATACCCCTGCCCTCGCTGTCGATCTACTCCAACCTCTACCTCACGTTCCGCGTAGCGACGCTTTTCGTGCAGATGGGTGTCGACTGCGACTACTACACCAAGTATAAAGCCGTGAGCTACCAGCCTGCAACAATGGCATTCTACAACCAGCGAGAGGTTGAGTGCGGCAACTATCCGTTTGTCAATCTCTACTTCAATTTCAAGCTCAGCAAGACCCGCTTCTTCATCATGATGTCACACATCAATCAGGGCATGACCGGCAACAACTACTTCTCGATGCCCCACTACCCGTTGAATCCGCGACGCTTCCAGATGGGACTTTCGGTCGACTTCGCCAACTAAGACATTTAATATCAGCGATGAAACGGCTCGAGTATCAGAAAGGAAAATTGACGCTTTACGCGCTTCTGCTCATAGTTGCAGCCGGAGCGATGGTGCTTGCGCGCAACTGCTCCTCGCCCACATGGCATGTCGACGACAACCGTGCAGGCGGCGATACCATCAACGTAGCGATAGAGATTTCACCGCTCGGCATATCTACCCGCAACGACACACTGTCGGGCTACTATTACGACATGATACGCATGCTCGCACAGCAGCATAACCGACCGCTCAAAATCGACGGATTCACCCACCTGTCAAGCGTGCTCGACCACCTTGAGGAGGGTCGCTACGACGTAGTGATAGGCGACATAGCAGCCAACAGCAATCTGCGCGAACGCTTCCTTGCAACCGTTCCGGTGCTCATCGACCGCCAGGTGCTTGTACAAAGCCGCGACACCGTTACCGGCGAACTACGTTACCCGTCACAGTTCAGTCTTACGGGCGACACCATCCACGTACCCTATAACTCACCGTTCAAAACACGCCTCGAGCACCTCACCCGCGAGCTTGGCGACACTATTTATATTGTAGAAGACAACGAGCTCGGAGCCGAGCAGATGATCATCATGGTAGCCCGCCATCAGCTGCCCAACGCCGTTGTCAACAGCCATCTCGCCGAGATCATGAAGCAAGACTACCCTTGGCTCGACTCGTCGGTCGAGATCTCCTTCAACCAGTTCCAGTCATGGCTGGTAAACAAGCGCGACAGCGTCCTCTGCGACACCCTCAACGCCTGGATAACCACATTCCACGACACCCCCGCCGCCCAACAGCTCGACCACACCTACCTCGACTAAGGGCCTTTTAGGTACAAGGCACTTTTTAGGTACAAGGTACAAGGTTCAAGGTACAAGGTTCGAGGTTCGAGGAGCCACGCAAAATACACAGTAAGACCACCATAATTTGCAATTATTTTTGTCTGAGGCGGGCGCGATTTATCGCGCCCTACGTTTCCCGCCCCTCGTACCTTGAACCTTGTACCTCGAACCTCGTACCTTGTACCTTGTACCTAAAAAAGCCGGGAGTGTTAAAATGGGGGCGGGGGTGGAACAATGATGGCTAATTTTTGTTATCAAAGTATAATTTGGATTTATGTCATTGGGGACATTTAAAATATTTACTGCTATGAAAACATTTCTTGCTAAAATAATGATTTTTCTCGGACTGATTGCCGGCTCTGCGGCCTGCTCGTCGGAGAACTGGGAGACGATTCCTAAACCAATAGCCGATTTCCTTACCGAATATTTTCCGCTTCAGGCCGTGTCAAACTGTGGGTACAGCGATGATGTATGGCATGTAAAACTGCGCAATAGCGTCGCTCTTACTTTCGACGACCGCTATAAATGGACTTCGATAAACGGTTACGGCAACACCCTGCCCGAAACGCTGTTATTTGACGAGCTACCGCCCGCTCTGTATGCCTACCTGCAGGAGCTGTCTCTCACCGACGGAGTCTACTCAGTGAAGCGGGACAATTATGTATATAATATAACCCTGCTCGACTCGTCGGTAACTTACACTATTGCCACTGGCATTGTGACGCCCGACGTACCTGCATCATCGACTATAGCGCATCTGAGAATGAAGCAGAGGGAAATTGAGCGTTAACATGTCGGGCTCGACTATGGCGTTGGCCTCGTCGCGCACCCGCTCCATATTTGCATCCCACCATTCAAGAAGATAACGGCCGGCAAACTTCGTAGGAGTGAGTCGGCCTTTTATCATCCCCGACTTCCATTTAGACGAATTCACTTTGGCACCGTCGATATACAGTATCAAATAGCTGCCGGACTCCTCCCGGTCGGGTACTACCGCAATGCTATATAAGCCGCCGGGTCGCGCATAGGCGGCATCGTTATCGCGGTCGAAATAATGCCACAAACCCATAGGGGCTGCCTGTCCGGCTTCACACGCTGCGGCGAGCCCTTCGGCATCGAGGCCAGAATCAAGATTGTCGGTAATCTCACACTCTATGCTCATTATTGCGAGTTCAAGTTGACCCGAGGTGCCAACAGCTACTTCGCGTATGGGTGAACGCAGGTCGATTTCACCAACATAGTTCATGACATCATTACCAATATACACTTTAGCCTTGTCGGGATAATCTGTTTCGATAACAAGCGTATTATCACCGCTATACATCTCAACACCACCGGTAAAACGTTTAGCACCACTGCTCACGCCCTTGACCTCGAGATAGCGAGAGTCGGAGAAGTCACCAAAGTCGGTATTGCCCCACCCCACGGTTATGTCACGGCGCGAACCGTCAACGAGCGCAAGTGTCAACTGCCAGCTGCATGGATCGGTTCCGCGTGTATCTTTCGGCCCCTTCATGGCTATGCAGGTCTCTATTGTCACGTCCGAGGCACCTGTGGGAATCGACCATGACATCGACGAGTTGTCGATGGTGCGGTTTTCGGTCCACTGACGACTCACACGCGCTTGCACAGTAGCAGCCACAAGCATGATTAAGAGCACTGATAACCACCTCATAGCCCGGCGATTGTTTTTACACGGTCAACAAATTCCTGCCGGTCAATATCCCAGGGAATCCAGTTGACATGCAGTCCGCGACGCTCCATGCCGCGGAACCAGGTCATCTGCCGCTTGGCAAACTGGTGTATGGCAATCTCGAGTGCCTCGAACATCTGCTCGCGTGTCAGCTGCCCGGTCACATGCAGTGTAAGATACTTGTATTCAAGACCGTAATATATCAGGTCATCGGGGCTCACGCCATTGTCGATGAGACCGCGCACTTCGTCGATCATACCCGCATCAAGACGGTCGCGCAGACGCCGAGAAATGCGGCTACGGCGCGAATCGCGGTCGATGTCGACGCCTATTATGACGGCATCGGTTCGCGGAGACGGTTTAGCAGCCTCAGCCTCGTCGGGGTGGTCAAGATAATATGTCGCAATCTCGATGGCACGTATGGCGCGCTTACAGGTATCGACATCTGTAACATTGTGCAGTCGTTTCATCGACGAGAGTATGTCGGTAAGTTCGGCAAGAGACTTTCCCTCGAGCGACTGTCTCAGAGCCCTGTTTTCCGGAACTTGGGGCAGGACTATACCATTTACGATCGCCTCGACATACATGCCCGTACCTCCGCACACTACCGGCATGCGGCCACGGCGCGATATATCGTCGATGGCAGCATTGGCATCGCGCAGGTAGGTATAAAGATTGAGTCGAGCTCCGGCAGGAGCGATATCAATCATGTGGTAAGGCACATCGCCATACTCGTCGATATCCTTGCCGGTGCCGAGGTCCATGCCGCGATAAAGCTGACGGGAATCGGCACTGACAATCTCGCCGTCGAGCTCCATAGCCACATCTGCTGCACGACGAGTCTTTCCCGAGGCCGTGGGGCCCGTAATGACAATAAGTTTGGCCGGGTTCATTGCAGTGACGGTGAAGTGATACGACTCAAGAAGCGACGTAGGCGAAACAGAGGCTTGTCGGCATTCAAACGAGCCACTTTAAGCCAACGCGAATCGGTGTAATCGACATTCCATTTCTTTATGTCGCACAACCGGTAGGTGGGACGATAGTTCTTTATCGAATAGCGGCGGTTGCCGTCTATATCGTAGCTTTTCCAGGCCATAGCCACCGTGTAGATGTGCACGAGCTCGGCCGACAGCTCGGCCGACAGACGGTGACCGTAGTCGAGTCGCCTGATCTCGTCGAGCGACATCCACTGGCCCCCTTCTATGCGGGAGCCCTTTACATCGGCGGGCGAAGCGAGCACACAGAGATAGTGAAAAAAGCTGTTGTCAAGTCCGTGACCCAGTCCATCGAAAAGGAACTTGACCACCTCGATACCGGCA
Source organism: uncultured Muribaculaceae bacterium (assembly GCA_947386115.1). Classification (GTDB taxonomy): domain Bacteria; phylum Bacteroidota; class Bacteroidia; order Bacteroidales; family Muribaculaceae; genus JAAVFS01. The sequence continues at coordinate 14,254 of CANDNO010000049.1, read as the reverse complement.
TCGATGCCTGTATATTTCTTGAAAAGCGACATGGCATCGGTATCGGAGAACTTATCGGTATATGGAGCACGCAGTCTCACCGGAGTATCATAATAAGGCTCCATACCCTGCTTTACATCAAGCTGGTGGCGGCTGAGATATAGCGTATCGTCGCTAACGATAAGGAACCGGACTATTGACGAGCGATGAGGATTGAGCATCATGACCGGATCGTTCTGGCTGTAGAACGCCCACAACGATATGCAGCGGAAACCGAGATACACGAGCGACAGCGCGTAGACTATGACAGGCATCCACACGAAGAAAAACATGTCGGGCTTGTTGATGCTCACCGATGTGAAGACGAAGTAGGTGTAAATCCACTCGGCCACCGACATGCCCAGGCTTATCAGGAACAGAAGACGAGTCTGGTAGCGCGTCTCCTGCCACACCATGCGCTGCACGAGGCTCACATCGCTGCGGCCGGCACGCGTGCGGAAAAAGCGTCCGCGGCCCAGCCTGCGCAACATGAACACTCCCGAGACTAACGATATCACGGGCGACATCGAGAGCTGCACGATGAACGGCAACTCGTCGTTGACGGGCGTACCTGCCAGCTCATAAATGTCAGTGATTCTCACGGTGAGATTGAAGCCTGTGAGCAAAAATCCCTCGATAAGCAGCGACACCGTGACGATATACGGTATGGCAAGGCCCTGGTTGCGGCGGTTGCGACGGTTATAAATCATAACCGCAAGCAACGCGGCGAATGCGAATGCAATATAAGGGAAAAAGTGTCTCGTTACAAGAGTCGACAACATGACCATAACGCACACCAGTCCGAGCGAGAACGCCCAGTGGCGCCACGTTGTCATGATGTATGACGATATTACGTTACTTTTGGTCGATGTTGACATTATTACATGTTGTTTTTAAAGAAGCGTATCATGTTGGTGTAGACCAGCGCGCGCGAATCACAACCATAGATGGAGTGGTTCATGTTGGGGAACAGGAGCATGTCGCAGAGCTTGCCCGACGACTGCAGGTGTGACACATACTCGATGGTATTGCTCATGTGCACATTGTCATCGGCAGTGCCCGACATCAATAACAAATTAGAACCTAATTTTGATGTATGAGTGAGCGGAGCCGACTCGATATATCCCTCGATATTGGCCTGAGGAGTGTTCATGTAACGCTCGGCATAGACCGTGTCGTAGTAACGCCAGTCGGTAACGGGAGCGACAGCAACGGCTGCTGCAAACGGAGTATCGTCGGCCTGTGCACACATGAGCGTCTCGTAACCTCCATAGCTCCAGCCGGCAACACCTATGCGCTCGGCATCGACATAGGGGAGCGTGGCGAGATAACGGGCCGCGTTAACCTGGTCGATGGTCTCGTAGTGGCCGAGATTGCCGTAAACGACATCCTGGAAAGCACGACCGCGACCACCGGTACCGCGACCGTCGACACACACCACTATAAAGCCCTCGGCTGTAGCTGCCTGCTGCCAATCTATGCTCCAGCGGTCAAGCACCTCCTGCGATCCGGGGCCGTTGTAAAGCCACATTATTACGGGATAACGGCGCGACGACTGGAAATCGGCCGGTTTCACCATGTAGGCGTTGAGCTGATTGCCATCGCTCGCAATGGTGATGAACTCGCGGCGCGGAGCCGAGGCGTAACGAGATGCCACGGCGGCGTTATCCTCGAGAGTGCGCACTTTCTTCAGTTTGCTGTTATAAAGTGTATATACAGGCGGTGTTGCGGTACTGCTGTATGACATGGTAAAGAAGTTCATCGCGGGAGCGAATGTGAGCGATGTGGTTCCTTTAGCCTCGCCCACGGTCGACTCGACACCCTTGCGATCGACACGAGTCACCGTGCGGTTGACAGCGCCCTCACGCGTCGACTGATAGTACATATTACCCAGAGCATCAACTCCATAATAGGCGGTCACATCCCAGTCGCCACGGGTAAGCTGGGCCTGCAACTGGCCTGTGAGCGAGAAGCGGTAGAGATGGTTGTAGCCCGAGCGCGACGAGAGCATCACAAACGAGCCTTGCTCGAGGTGCATATCCTCATAGGTGGCGGGCTCGATCCATGTGCGCGATTCCTCGACGAGAATCGATTTCACGACGGTCGACCGGGGATTGGCCGAGTAGATTTCCATGCGGTTCTGCTCGCGGTTGAGAGTTGTAATAAGCATGCGGCCATCCGAGGCATACTCGATGCGCGGGATATACTCGATACCGGGAGCGTTGAGAGTCACAGGCTTAGTCTTGCGGGTATCGATATCATAGCTGTGAACCGACACCACCGAGTTGGGCTGACCGGCCACCGGATATTTGTAGCTGTAACTGCCGGGATAGAGGGCATACTCGTCGAGAGGATTGCAGGCACCCTGATAGAGCGGGAAGCTGTACATGGGTACATCGGTCTCGTTGTACTTTATATAGCAGAGCATATCGCTCTCGGGTGCCCATGTCATTGACATCGAGGTCGAGAACTCCTCCTCGTAGGTCCAGTCGGGCACACCGTTTATTATCTCGTTGCGCTTGCCATCGGTAGTAACGGCAACCTCGCTGTTGTAATCGAGCTTCTTAAGGTAGATATTGTTGTCGGCAACAAACGCAACCATGCGGTTATTGGGAGAGAAAAGCGGCGACATCTGGCGAGGGTGCTCGGTCGAGAGCGGCAGCAATATGTTACGCTTCACGTTGTAGACATAATACTCGGCAGTGAACGTACGGCGATAGACATTCTGGCGGTTGCGCCACACAAGCATCATCGAGGCATCGGGACTAAGCGAAAAGCCCTCGATAGAGCTTATCTTGGTCTCGCGGGTGTTGGCGAGGTCGAGTATCACTGCCTGCTCGTTGCCGGTGGCTGTATCATAGCTTGTTATGCGGGTGCCTTTGTCGGTTATCTTGAGATAGCTTAGGCCATCGGGCATGTAGGTGAACGAGCCGGGGCTCTTTGTCGCGTTCTGTGGATAGACAAACTTGGCAACACTCTCGACACTCACCTGCCGGGGAGCGGCGGCCGAGGCGTCAAGTGATACTAAAGGAGCGGCCAAAAGCATGGCCATAAGGATATTATATTGAAACTTGTTCATATTTATTGACAGTTAATTACTTACACGATTACCACAGAGACATCTGGGCCGAGTTTTCGGGGGGAGTCTTGCGCTGTGGTTCCTGATAGCCGAACTCGGCATCGGAAACGCCCGATGTCTTGGCCGACGTTCCTGCCGGAGGGGTGGCAACGAGCCAGTCGGTATTGTCAAGATCCTCGTCGATGGCCGAAATCTTCATTGCCTGTTTACGCTTGGTGCGCGTTTTCTCCTTGGTGCCGGATACCGATACCTGCTGCTCGAGCCGTGCTATCTCCTCGCGAAGCGATTTCTCGCTCTCGGCCTGCGACATTAGATTCGACTCGATGGTCTTGCGCAGCGAGTTTTCCTCAGCTTCGAGTGCGTTGATGCGGTCATCGCGTCGACGGAGCTCTGTATTGAGCTCATTTATCTGATTGTTTTTCTTTGTAATTGTTTCCTGAATGCGTTCAACCTCGTCCTGTATCGAAGCTGCAATCTCGAGATTAGACTGAGCCTCTTCGAGTTGAGACTGCAAGTAACCGGCCCTAAGCACCGATTCTTTCAGCTTCTCCTTGAGCGACTCGATTTCGGCATCGCGCTGCTTCACATCCTTGGCCGAGTTGGATGCACGGCTGTTGAGGTCGTTGAGCATAACATCGGTCATCTCTGTCTTGACTTTCAAAGCATCGAGCTGAGAATCGAGGTCTTTCTTTTCGTTCTCGAGCGCCGATATCCGGGAGTTAAGTTCGACGTTCTGTGCCGAGGCATTGTCAAGATTCTGCTGAAGCTCGGCAATGCGGGCCTCGTAGGTGGTAACGTCGGGAATCTCGACGCCCTCGTTGACCATATTGCTTACACGCAGTTTGTTGACGAGACTGCGGGTTTCAAGTTCGTACTGGTCTTTCTCGGCCTCGAGATTGGCAATCTGACCCTCAAGGTCGTGAACGCGCTCTGTGAGGGCACGTTTCTGACGCTCGGCGCTGAGAAGCTGCTTGCTCTTGTCGGCCTCGTTCTCCTCGACCGATTTGAGGCGTTCCTTCATGGAGTTGACATCGCTCGTGAGCGAGCGGCGTTCGCGCTCCCAACGGCGGTTGCAACGCTCGGTAGCCTCGGCACGGAGCGACTCGACAAGCTTCTTGACGTCGGCGTCGAGAAGATTGTAAAGATGCTGGCGCTGGGCGTCGGCATTGGCTCCGGAGCCAATGAACGAGGGCATCGCCCTGTTGAACTCTTCAACCACCGTGGTGAAGATGGAGTCGAGAGGTATAGATGGCTCGGAATCGTCGAGAGGCTGCTCCTCGGCATTATCTTGCCCGGCGGCGGAAGGTGCCGGCTGTGAATCGGTGACGTTGTCGTTGTAGCGAGAACGAGGTTGAACAGTAGCGTCGATACCGAAGGTATCTTCCTCCTCGTCATACTCGCTGCCCCCGAAGCCGAAGGCCTGTTTCAGTTTATTAAATACTCCCATATATCGGTTAATTTCTTTTTATAATTTCATGGTTTCAAGGTTTCTGCACTACACCCACACCCTTGCGCCCGTTGATGCCGATGACAAGCGGGGCGTCAAATTTCACGACTCGTATAAAATCGGTCTCGAAAACGGCCGGCATGGCGTCGAGCGTGGCGATGTCGTAGACACCATCGTGAGAGAAGGGGTTGATGGTAAAATATCCCACACCAAAGGAGGTGAGGTTCTGGAAAAAGTGAGTGCCCTGGCTCGGCTCGATACGATAGTTGCTGAGCGATGACTCTACGATGAGCCGGGCAGCTGAGATATCAGGCCACTTGACGGGAATGCCGAGCGCGGTATCGCTCGAACCCCAGCGGCCGGGGCCTATGAGTATGTAATTGACGCCGTCGGCCACCATGCGGCGGTTCAGGCTCTCTATTTCGCGTGCAATGCGGGGATTGTTTGACGACGAGAAGTTTTCGGGCTTCACATAGACGATGGTGTCGACATTGTCTATGTTGCCGTGGCCCAGAGCGGTGTTGCTCTTGAGCAACAGGCGGTCGTCGGGGATATTGAGCAGGGTGTCGTCGACAAGATCCTTGCGGTCGATGATGGGGCGAATCTGCAACCAGTAGATGTGGCCTTTCATCTCGCCCGAAGCGGGATCAATAATTCCGGCAAACTCTATCTCGATGGGACGTTGCATCTCTCGCTGGCCGTTCTCGAGCATGAAGTCGATAGCACGGGCCATGGGGAACGCTCCGTGAGAGAGGATATTGGCAAAAGTGACAACCTTACGGCCGGGGCCGGCGTCGGTGTCACGGATTACCTGGTCGTTGACATCAAATGTCGAGACCATATATTTTAGCGCCGGTGTTCCGGCGAAGTCCTGCACACGTTTCTTTACGATATTGAAGCCGTCATCGACCTTTACATCCGTAATGGCCGAGCGCATGTCGAGCGCATACAAGCGCGTCTGGGTATCGCGCAGGGCGAGGTCGAGCGTCGAGGTCTGGAGCACTTTGTCGGGGTGGCGCGGACTGAAACGCAGACTCAAGCCGCCGTCGACAATATACTTTCCGAGGCCTACCGCAATCTCGGCTACGCCATCTTCGGGCTTTTCCTCGCCAAGGGGATAGTAGTTGAGCGAACGTCCCACGCCGGCAAACGACGGGAAATAGTAGTCGCCATGCTCGCGGCCCACGACCTCCTGAATGATAACAGCCATCTTTTCCTGGTCGATGACGTTGCTCGTAGCGGTCATATATGCCTTGCTGTCGGCATAGAACACCGAGGCATACACTCCCTTGATAGCCTCGGTGAGCTGACGCAGCATGAGGCTGCGGTCGGGCACGTTGGGAATCATATAGGTCGAGTATATGCCGGCAAACGGCTGGTAGTGGGAGTCTTCGAGCAGGCTCGAAGATCGCACTGCAAGGGGCTTGTCGACCACCTCAAACAGCGCCATGAAATCCTCGAGCAGGCGCTCGGGGAGCCTTGCCTCGAGGAATGCCCGCAGTATCTCATCGTCGGGGGCATCGCTCAGCGCCAGTGGATACAGGTCGTTGTCGGCCATGAACTCATCGAAAATATCGGTACAGAGCACGACCGTGCGGGGTATGGAAATCGTGACACCATCGAAGTTGTCACAGATGGGGTTTTTCTTGATAATCGAGTCGATGAATGCGAGGCCGCGGCCTTTGCCTCCCAGGGATCCTTGGCCTATGCGGGCGAAGTTGCTGTAATGGTCGAAGCGGTCTTTCTGGAATATGGCCACGACACCGCGGTTCTTCATCTTGCGGTACTTGACGATGAGGTCGAAGATGAGCTGGCGGGTGGCGGGCATCTCGTCGATCGACATCGAGCGGTGCATCTTGATGATCTCGGCAATGGGGAACATGGCGCGGGAGTAGAGCCAGCGCGAGATGTCGTTGTGGGATGTGTGATAGAAGAGCGAGTCGGCCGGGATATCGAAAATCGATTTCTGCATGTCTTTGAGCGATGTCAACCGCCCTATCTCGCGGCCGGTCTGAGCATCGCGCACGATGAAATCGCCGAAGCCGAAGTTGTCCATGATGGCTTTGCCAAGGTCGACAGGGAGCTTCTTGGAGTTTTTGTCGATAAAGATGTTGCCCATGTCGATAACCTTGGGACCGTTGGCGGTCTCGGTTGATTCCACTATAATGGGCAGGTAGGGGTCGCGGCTGTTGAGGTAGCCGGCGAGCTTGAGTCCGGCGTCGGCATCCTTTACACCATCGCGCTTGAACGACACGTCGGTGATGACGCCGAGCATATTGTTGCCGTATTTCTCGTACATGGCAACAGCCTCCTCATAGTCGCGGGCAAGCAGAACCTTGGGACGGCCACGCATGCGCAGCATCTGTTCGTGCTCGTTGAGCGCTTCGGTGGAGAACTCCATCGACTGCTTGAGCAGGAACTTGTATATGTGGGGGAGCACCGATGAGTAGAAACGCACTGAGTCCTCGACAAGCATTATTGCCTGAACGCCCACGTCGAGCACGTCGTTGTCGGCGTTCATCTTGTCCTCGAGCAGCTTGATGATGGCGAGCAGCAGGTCGACGTTGCCGAGCCAGCTAAAAACGTAGTCGATGGCCGAGAAATCCTCGTGGGCCAGACGGCGTGATACTTCTTTTGAGAACGGGGTGAGAACTACGATGGGGATCTCGGGATAAGCAGCCTTGATATCGCGGGCGCCGGTGAAGGTCTCGCTGATATCACTGCCGGGCATGGCTATGATGAGGTCGAAATGCTTGATGCGCAGTGCTTCGAGGGCTTCACTGATGTGAGAAACTCGGGTAACGCGGGGAGGCGAACTGAGGTTTAACGCCACATACTCGAAGTACAACTGTTCCTCGACACGGCCGTCCTCCTCCATCATGAAGGCGTCGTAGGGCGACGCGATAAGCAGCACATTAAAAATGCGCCGTTGCATAAGATTCTGAAAAGCAGTATCTTTAAGATATAGTTGACTTAACGCTTCCTCGTTCATAGTCGTCAGGCTTATACACAATATCGGTAGTAAGCCTCAAAGTTAGCAATAATCCCCGACATCTCCCCCACTTCACCGCAAAAAAGTGACTAAAGGTCCTAGGTTCGAGGTTCAAGGTGCGAGGTGCGAGGTTCGGGGTACGAGAATTGTATGGACGCGGCGCTGCCGCGTGGAATCGGGGTGACGTTCTGGAAGGTTTTTCGTGCTGGTGGCTCAGGGGGGCCGTTTTACCGGGTCTACGCGACGCGCTGCTGACCGACAAGTGGTTGGTTACTTGAGGGGGTAGCGGAGGAGGTAGCGGCCGTCTTCGTCGGTCTCAGTGAGGACGTAGAGGGTGCTGTCGTCGGCGGTGACGTCGAAGGCCAAAGGAAGGCTGTCGAGAATGATCACGCGGCGCAAGTTGCCTTCAAAATCATATACGCTCAAATGTGCCTCTATGGGCTGCCCGCCTTCCATCATCATTTTCAGCTCTTTGAGCTCTTCTTTTTGCGGACGGTTTATGTACCAGCTGTATATGTAGTTGTCGGACAGGCGAGGATAGCACTTATAGGTGGTCATGTATGAATCGTCATACTCGAACGAGAAAAAGCCATCGCCAAGTTTGATTTTCACTCCTTTGGGAGCTGAAACATAATTGGTTTTCACGCTTACCGTGTCACCATCGACAGTGCCGATCGAGAACATGTCGGCCGAGCCGAACGATGATGCGAAATGCTTGCCGTCGGGACTGGCCGAGATAACAGGTTGCATGAAATTGAACACGGCATAGGTTGGGAGTCCGTCGCCAAACTCGGAGCTTGGGGGCAGGTCAACGTCGTAACGTATTAAACGGCCATCTGGGGCATACTGCGAGAGCAGGCCCTTGTCGGTCATGTTGGCCGATACGACAACGCCATTCGACATAACTACCTTGCCGTCACCGGCAATGGGGATAAGAAGCGAGTCGGTCACGCCCGACAACTCGGCGTCGGTCGTAAAAATGGTCTCGAGGCCGGGGTTGAGCTCGGGCAGTCCCACAACTGCCTGAAGATCCTTAGAATTGGTACAAAGGAGCAAGCGCTTGTTCAGCTTATCCATTGTATGGAAGAATATAAAAGGTACTTCGCCGGGGCCTTGTCCCTTTGTGAGGTATGAGCCTAACTTCCGGCCATCGCGAGTCCAGATTTCGACAATCGAATCGGCCTGCATCTGGTTCAGTATATAGAGCTTATCGTCGAGCGTGTAGACCGAGCCGGGCATTTTGAGCTGTTCGTAGGGAATGAGCACTTCTCCCTTGACCGAGAGAGTATCGACGGTGCCATCGGCACTACCGCTGCCGCCTCCACAGGAGGTAACAGCCACGGCTACAATAGCAGCCGACGTGAGAAAGAGTTTTTTCATGGAATATAAAAGTGATTATTCGGGAGTGATTTCGGAGGCGGCTTTCATCTCGGCATATTCGGCCCAGTCGGGGTCGTTCTCGGTGTAAATAGTGATGGGAAGAAGGTCAAACGGAGCGAGAGCCTCGTTAATCTTGCGGCCGAAGATGTGTGTGCTGAGGGTATAGAATATCCAGTTGCGCTCTCCTGCGCCGGTATAAATACCGGTCATGACGGCTACGGGGTCCTTGATGAATGCCTGTTGCATGGCGTCCTGCACCTCCTCCATGAGGGTGGATGTGACGCGGTCGGGCATGCCCGAGGAATCGGCCTGATAGGGCCATGTGATCTCTACACGTATATTGAATTTGGGGTTGAGGCGAAACGTGTCGACGTCACGACGTCCGGTAACCATAATGAGCTGGCCGTTCTCGCTCTCGGTGGGTGATGTCCACCAATCTCCTTTTTCTATCATATTCTTTATCTTAACTATTGAGATACAAAGATAAAACTTTTTTTCGTTTTTTGAGTCATTAAAAAATTTTGGTATTCGGGAATCTATGCTTAAATTTGTAAACTGAACATACACTAAGACATATATACAACAAAATGGAAGTAACAGGAAAAATCATCGTTGCCCTTCCCGAGGTATCGGGCACATCAAAGGCCGGCAACCAGTGGAAAAAACGCGAATATGTCCTTGAGACATTAGATAATTATCCCTCAAAAATATTTTTTGACTTTTTTGGCGACCGTGCCGACCAGTACCCTCTGGCTGTAGGCGACGAGATAAAACTCAGCTTTGATATCGAGAGCCGCGAATACAACGGCCGCTGGTTCACATCGATTCGCGGCTGGAAGGCCGAGAAGACTCAGGGTGCCGCTGCTCCCGCTCCTGCGGCTGCTCCCGCTGCCGACCCGTTTGCTGCCGCAGCTCCCGCGCCTCAGGCGTTCACTCCCGCTGCCGACTCTAACGACGACCTGCCTTTCTAAGGGCACGTCGTAGCCAACATGATATTGAAGCCATGTCCCCGCCCGGCCGGGAGCATGGCTTTAAATTTCCGCAGGTCCGCCGGATTGCGGATTGCGGCGACTCGATGATTTAGAAGCGCGAATTTCGCAAATGATTTTGTGGGGTGTTAGTTTATTTTGAATCGCAAATTACGCGGATTTCGCAGATTATTTTTCCGGCGAGGTTTATTATTCGTTTTTTGAAGCGCAAATTTCGCGGATTTCGCAAATTATTTTTTTAAGTCTAAATTATTAGTTTTTTTTTAATTTTGAGGAGGATATTAAGATGAGGCGGTTTGGTCAATTATTTGTTTTTATAGGGGCAGTGTATTTGTGTGCTTGTAACGGCGAAAAGGGGGTTGATTTTCCAATTTCGTTTGAAGCGACCGTCGATACAATCCGAATAAACGAGATTACGGTTTTTGACAAGATTGTCAATGACGGCAAGTTTCTATATGCAACTTCGTCGGTCACTGATACTACTCTATTTATATACAGCTTACCCGAACTGGAATTTGCCACATCGGGGCTACCTCGCGGCGGAGGTCCCGGCGAGGTACGATATGGGCCTATGCCCGCCTATTCCAATACTCCAGGTGTATGGTTGCTAGGATTCGGACCAGGAGAATTTCGTCATTTCGAATTACAGGATGGACATGTTATTGCAAATGATACGATATCAGCCGGTGACGTTATTGCGCCGAACGACCTATCAATCACAGACAACCAACTCGTTTCGTACAGCGCATTTCCAACGTCCTGTTCGGTCTACTGCTACGAGGCAGGTGAGAAAGAGCCTTCGGCTGAATACGAATTCTCGGAGTATGACGGAGCATCGTCAAATAGCAGTGATCGTGCAATATTCGCCTCGAACGGAACGATAGCCGCTGTCGCTTTCATGTACATAGACCGAATCGTTTTTCTTGACGCAAAGACATTAAACAAACGATTCTCAGTGGGAAGCGGTCTCAAAGTTGATGCCAAGGCTTCACTGCCGATATATGTAAACATCAAGGCAACTTCCGACGGCATTTATGCATTGCGGCTGCTAAACGAAAAAGAAATGGCCTACGAGGTGTATGACAACAACGGGAAAGGAGTAAAGCGCATTACCATGCCATCTGAGCAAGGCACATTCACCGTTGATGAGCGCAACAATTCAATTATAATGTACAACAATTCAACGCCCGAGCGATTTTTGCGTATAAGCACTGAGGAATAACGCTGTTATGGAGCGTGTACAAAAAAATTGAGGGCCGCCGGCTGTTTGTGCCGGCGGCCCTCGGTGTATGCAGGGGGGATGTTTTTTACTGGGCGGGGTCCATGATGACTACGCGGTAGTTGCCCGATGCGTTGAGGGCTTTCATGTAGTCCTGTACGTCCTGTACGGTGATCGAGTTGAGCACGTCGACAACGCCGTTGAAGGTATCAACATTGTTGATGAGTGTCGAGCTGATGGCGTCGAGCCAGGGACCGTTAAGTTCGCGATCCTCGTTGGCGTTCTTAACCATGAATTCGATAACCTTGGCAAGCTCCTCGGTTGTAACGTTTGATTCCATTGCCTTGAATTCCTTGGCGATGAAGTCGAGAACCTCGGCTTTCATCTCGGGCTTCATGGGGAATGAAGTCTGCATCATAGCGTTGGGCTCGGTGATGCGGCTGAGGTTGCCTGATGCACCGATCGAGTAAACGGCACCCATTTCTTCGCGAACGGTGTCGAGAAGGCGCTTGCTCATGATCTGACCGGCGATAGAGGCAAGCTTCTGCTCCTTGGCTGAATAGGGTACCTGTGAGGTAGCAATGATAGCAACCCAGGTCTGGGGTGTCTCCATGGGAGTGGTGAAGTTGTCGGTCTTGTTGCCGGTAGCCATCTTGAGAGCGGGGTTGAGTTCGATACCCTTAGAAGCCTTGGCGGCGTCGGCGGGAAGTGTGGCGATATACTGCTCAACGAGGGGTTTGAACTTGTCCATGTCGATGTTACCAACGAAGATGAAAGTATAGTCGGCGGCATTGGCTGTGGCGTCGTGGGCGATCTTCACGATAGGCTCACGCTTGGCAGCGGTGAGAATCTCGGTGGTGATGATCTGCTTGCGGGGGTTAGAGTAGAGCGAGCTGAGAAGGTCGCGCTGGAAGATAAAGCCGGGGTCTTTCTCCTGGTTGGCGAGAACGCCGGCGAGCATCTTCTGGAGAGCCTCATACTCGGCCTCGTCTACTGTGAGGTTGGTGAATGTCATGTAGAGGAGCTCCATCATTGTGGGAAGATCCTTGACGGTTGTGCTGCCTTCTACCTCACGGGTATAGTCGGAGAGCGAGAGAGCAACAGATGCCTGCTTGCCTGCGAGATACTTGTCGAGGTCCTTGCTGGTGTAAGAGCCGAGACCACGGGTGCGGAGAGCGTAAGGCATGAAGAGGAGTTCGTTGGCGAGATCGTCAGAAACATTGGATGTACCGCCAAGGGCGATAGCGTCGAACAGAATCTCATCGTCCTTAAAGGTAGTGGGCTTAACGATTACCTTGACACCGTTGGAGAGGGTGAGTTCGGTAGCACCCCACTGCTCGAGGGCTTTCTCGGCAACGATCTTGCCGGGAGCGGGGAGGTTCTCGATGAGGGGCTCGCTCTTGACGTCATCAACGAAGGGCTCGATATTCTCGGCATCAACCTTGGCGATAACCTCGGCAATCTCGGCCTCGGTGGGGAAGTGCATTGCTTCAGTCTCGGGGAGAAGGGCAAGGAACACGCGATTGTCGTTGGTTACCATCTGGGCAAGGGTCTGGTTGATGGCCTCGACGGGAATCTGATTGGCAAGAGCGTTCATGAGCTGATACTCGGTCTCGATGCCGGGGATGGGCTCGTTGTCGATGAAGTTGCGCACGTACTCTCTAACGTAGGCACCGCTCTGGCGCTTGCCGCGCTCGTTATAGGCTTTTTCGAGGCGTGACAGATACTCGCTGCGTGCACGGTCATACTCGGTGTGGGTGAAACCACCGCGCTGGGCACGGAGAAGTTCACGGTAAACCGACTCGAAGGCGGGACGGATGTCATTATCCTTAGCTACAGCCACGATGGTGAGGGCGTCCTTGGTCTTGGCTACAAGGAACTCGCCATAGCTGGCACCGGCCTGACCGAAGGGGGTAGCGGGATCGGACATCATGTCGCCGTAACGGTTGTTAAGCATCGAAGTGATCATGTCGGTGACATAATCGAATACCATGTAGGTGGCATCGCCTTTGAGCGAATCGGGGAAAGCGTCGTTCTTGAACATCATCTCGGCGATAGCAACCGTCTGCTCCTTGTCTTTGCCTATGGCATAGATGGTTCCGGGGGTATCGGCTACTTCGAGATAAACGCGCTCCTTGGCATTCTCGGGCATCTTGATGGGCGAGAAGATTTCCTTGATCTTGTTCTCGATGCGGTCAACGTCGATGTCACCGACTACGATGATACCCTGCTGGTCGGGGCGATACCATGCCTCGTAGTAGTCGCGAAGAGCCTGGGGCTCGAAGTTGTCGACAACCTCCATGGTACCGATGGGAAGACGATAGCCGTACTTCGAATCGGGGTAGATCTTGGGAAGCAGGTTCTCAAGGATGCGCTGCTGACCTACGGTCGTGCGGCGCCATTCCTCGTGGATAACACCACGCTCCTTGTTGATCTCCTCGGTGTCGAGAAGAAGAGCGTCGGCCCAGTCGTGGAGAATGAGCAGGCATGAATCCTGAACGCTCTCACGGGCGGTGGGAACATTAGAGATGTTGTAGACGGTCTCATCGATCGAGGTATAGGCATTGAGGTTGTAACCGAATTTTACACCAACCGACTCGAGCCAGCTGATGAGCGAGTTTCCGGGGAAATGCTCGGTGCCGTTGAAGCACATGTGCTCGAGGAAGTGAGCGAGACCGCGCTGATTGTCCTCTTCGAGAGCCGAACCAACTTTCTGTGCGATGTAGAAATCGGCCTGACCTTTGGGAGTCTCGTTGTGACGGATGTAGTAGGTCATACCATTGGGCAGGTGGCCGATGCGCACCTCGGGATCAACAGGCAGGGGCATCTGTGCCGTTGCTGTCGATCCAAGCATCAACAGTCCGCCAAGGACCATGAGTGCTTTGATTGCAAATTTTTTCATTGTCAATTGTGGTGAATAATATAATGTTGTTTATGTATTTCATTCAGAAGCTTCATGTGCACAATATAATGCTGAAAAAGCGTCTTTTGAATATTAGTCGCAAAAATACCGAAAAAGTTGCAGCCGACTATAAAAAAAGTGTAAAAAATAACAAAGCTGTGCCTGTATGGATTGCAGTGCAGGTTCAACTGGCAAGTGCAAAATTAGCGATTTGTTTGAAGAATTCGG
>CANDNO010000048.1 GCA_947386115.1 uncultured Muribaculaceae bacterium | reverse complement strand
ACCGAATTCTTCAAACAAATCGCTAATTTTGCACTTGCCAGTTGAACCTGCAACTGAACCTCAGACCTCGCAAAAAACTCGGTTTTTCTAACCCAAAGACCGAATTCTTCAAACAAATCGCTAATTTTGCACTTGCCAGTTGAACCTGCACTTACGCTTTTGACCTCTCATCGCAACTCGATGACCGAACATCCATTTGCTGTTTTAAGATATTTTTCATATCTTTGCGGTCGCCTATATCCATTCAATAATATGTTTATTGCATAACAAGTTGAACAGAACATAAGCAAACAGCATAAAACTTAAATATCAACTATTTACCCTTTCTCGACATAGTATCTGTAATAGCGGCATGAAGAATCATTTTTTGAATAATTATTCAAAACGACGATTTACGCAATCCGATACTAACCGCCGACGCAAGTTAAATAACAAAATATCTCAATAGAACATGAAACTGAGAGAAACACTGATAACAGCTTTTGCAGCTCTCGCGATTGTAATGACCGGTTGCCGTGCACCCAAAGAAATAACCTATATGCAGGGTTGGCAAGACGGAGAAACACACGCTTTGATCAACATGAACAGCATCAAAGCCAAACCCGATGATAAACTCACTATTGTTGTCAACACCGACAACCCCGAGCTCAGCGAATCGCTCAACCTTGCAACACATTCCTACCGTTTAGGCCAACAGACATATAGTGGATACGCTCCCACTACATCACAATCCCAGTCAATGTCACTTTATACAGTTGATCCTAACGGTAATATCAAGTTCCCTCTTATCGGCGAAATACACATTGAAGGCATGACCCGCTCGGAAATAGCCGATTATATCACCCGAGAACTTGAGATTAAAGATATAGCCAAACAACCTGTGGTCATTGTTGAATGGGCCAATGTTGCCGTTACAGTCGCAGGCGAAGTCAACGCCCCCGGACGTTACGGACTCTCACGCGACGCAACAACACTGCCCGATGTCTTAGGCATGGCCGGAGACCTAACTATCCATGGACTCCGTGACAACATTCTGGTCGTGCGCACTGAAAACGGAAAAACCGTCAGCTATCGAGTAGACCTCACCGATGGAGACAAACTTCAGAATTCTCCGGTTTACTATGTTCGTCAAAACGATTATATCTATGTAGAACCCAACAACATGAAGAAGCGCATGGCTACCGTAAACGGCAATAATGTGCTACAGGCATCGTTCTGGGTTTCGATAGCATCACTTCTTACTTCTATTGCCGTTCTGGTGTTCAAATAATTCGCAACAAAGAAACACACTCCAAGTTTAGTAATGAAAGACTTAAAGGAAACAAACGACAGCATTGACGCTAAAGAAGAAGGCTCAGCAAATGCTGTTAATTTAATGGATTTTTTCAAGCTGTGTATCAGTAAATGGTATTGGTTTGCAATATCACTTTTCGTATGCCTGTCTATCGGCGCATACTATGTGATGAAAACAGCTCCCACATACCAGCGTACAGCACTGATACAGATACGCGATGACAAACACGGAGGCTCTCTAAACAACGATTTTGCCAACACGTTTGCCGATTTCGGTATGTTCTCATCGTCGGCCGATATTTTCAATGAGATCGTAGCCATCAAGTCGCCCCGACTGCTATCGAAAGTTGTTGACAACCTCGATCTCAACGTTTCTTACACTACAAAGGCCGGCTTGAAAACTCTACCCGTATATGGATCTAAACTACCTTTCGTAGCCGAATTCATCGATGGTGGAGACATGGGACTTTCTATGAAAATAAATATTTCCGAGGACAACGAGAATGCTGTCCTGTCAGATTTCATTTATTTTACCCCCGACGGAGACGAGATCAAATCAGACGTAAAGGTCGAGTTTCACACCGTAGCCATTGACACAGTCGAGACTCCTATCGGTCGCGTAGTGATGCGTCCTAATGCAAAATTCTCAGGTCAACTAAGTGACATGATCATCAAGGTGAATTACACTTCACCACAATCAAAGATTGAGAACCTTGCCGAGGCCTTGACTTCGGGTCTTGCCGATGAACACGCTACAGTAATAAAACTCACACTCACCGATTCATCAGCCGAGAGATCGGAAGATATCCTGAATAATCTCATCGAGGTTTACAATCAGAGCTGGGTCGATGACCGCAACCAGATGGCACGGGCCACTTCTCGCTTCATCAATCAGCGTCTCGTGAGCCTCGAAGACGAGTTGAGCGATGTCGACTCGGATATTTCTTCATTCAAATCAGAAAACCTTCTGCCCGACGTCAACGAGGCCTCGTCGGTTTACCTGCAGCAAGCCACCAAGACCAGCGACGAGATTCTCGAGCTAAACAACAAGCTGTCGATGGCTCGCTACGTTCACGACTACCTTGACAATCCCTCACACGCCACGGCTCTTATGCCGGCCAACTCGGGCACAGGCACCGGAGCAATCGACAACCAGATCAACGAGTACAACCGTCTCATGATCGAGCGTAACAAGCTGGCGTCAAGCTCAAGCGAGAACCACCCGAGAGTGCGTCAATATGATGCTTCTCTTGCCGAAATGCGCTCAGCCGTCCTCACTGCCATCGACAATGAGATTGTCGCACTCAACACAGCCATACACAACCTGCAACGCAGCCAGGCTTCGGCTACGGCACGTATCGCAGCCAACCCCACACAGGCCAAGTACCTGATGTCGATAGGACGTCAGCAGAAAGTAAAGGAGTCGCTCTATCTCTACCTGCTTCAGAAGCGTGAAGAAAACGAGTTGGGCCAGACATTCGCTCCTTACAACACTCGCTTGCTACAGGACGCACAAGGTTCACGTATTCCTGTCGCACCCCGAAAGGCTCAGATTATGGCAATTGCATTTCTTTTGGGTCTTATGATACCTGCCAGTGTTTTATACGTCATTGAGATGACAAATACTACGGTTCGTTCAAGGAAAGATATCGATATGCTGTCGGTTCCATTCCTTGGAGAAATTCGGTATGTAGGCAAAAACCGCAAATTCTCGCGTAGTAAAGACACCGATATGGGCATCCTCGTAGGCCACGGTAAGAGTGATCCTACCAATGAAGCATTCCGCATGCTGCGCTCCAATCTTGAGTTCATGAACCGCGGTGACAATAAGGACACAAAGGTGATAATGGTTACATCGGCCATTTCCGGGTCAGGCAAAACATTCGTATCAATGAACCTCGGCGCTTCAATCGCCTTGAAGAACAAAAAAGTTCTGCTTATCGACCTTGATCTTCGTCGTCATGCGATGTCACACCAGCTCGCTGAGCGTGTGCGCCAAGGCGTATCAGCATATCTTGCCGGCAACACCGATATCGAATCACTCATAGCCCATAACATTGACGGCGTTGACAACCTTGATTTCATGGCCGCAGGCGCAGTTCCGCCTAACCCGGCAGAGCTCGTAAGCAACAAGCGTATGGAAGAACTCATCACCTACGCACGAAAGAATTATGACATCGTCATCATTGACTGTCCTCCCACCGAGGCTGTCGAGGACGCACGCGCCATAACCCACTTCACCGACATGACACTCTACATAGTGCGCATAGGCAATCTCGAGCGCTCGTTCCTACCCGAAATCGAGAAGATGTATCGCGAAAACCGCTACTCGCGTATGGGCCTGATATTAAACGGAGCGCCTACTTCAGGAGCTTTCGCCTACAAGTACGGCTATAGCTACAATTACAATCGATAAACAACGATTTTAGACTATACCGGCCGGTTTCAGACGCATGTTTGAAACCGGCTTTTTATTTTAGGACCCGGACCGGTGTAACCATACGAAGTCGCGTGTCGCAGAATCTGTAACAGAATTTGTGCCACTAATACTTAAAAACATTAAAAGTAATGGGGTTATTATTTATTTTTCAGCAAAAATATGCTAACTTTGCGGTAACTCATCGCGAGGATTTTATAAAAAGGATTTTTTGTTAATTATCAACGATATAATCAATCTATTCATCACTATAAACAAAATAACTGACATGACTTGCAAATCACTATTTGCAGCCGTTGCCGTTTCGGCTTTAATGCTTACCGGCTGCAGCAAGAAGATGAACCCCTTTGTGGCTGACAACTTCACAGTTAACCCCAACCCCCTCGAAGTTGTAGGTGAGAAAGTACCCGCAACTGTCACTGCCCGCGTACCTGCCAAGTTCTTCAAGAAGAACGCTACAGTGACCGTAACTCCCTATCTCGTATATGCCGGTGGCGAGGCTGCCTCACAGGCCTATACATTCCAGGGCGAGAAGGTTCGCGGTAACGCTCCCGTTATCAACTACGACAATGGCGGTACAGCTACTATCCCCGTATCGTTCAACTACACTCCCGAGATGATCAAGAGCGAGCTCTATCTCGCATTCAACGTTACCCAGGGCTCAAAACAGTATGTTCTGCCCCGCGTAAAGGTTGCTGACGGTGTTCTGGCCACAGCCGCTCTCGCATCGGCACAGGGCGTTACTCCCGCCATCGGTGCTGACGCTTTCCAGCGCATCATCAACGAGAAGTATGCCGCCGACATTCTCTTCCTCATCAACCAGGCCAACATACGCCCCGGACAGCTCACAAGCCAGCAGATGGAAGAGCTGAACAAGGAGCTTGCCGACGCACACGCTGACGCTCGCCGCGAGATCGAGGAGATCAACATCGAGTCGTATGCTTCGCCCGACGGTACTCTCGAGTTCAACACCAAGCTGGCTCAGCACCGTGAGGACAACACCAAGGACTACATGAACAAGAAGCTCAAAAAGGACAACATCACCGACTTCGGCCAGCTCACAGCCAACTTCACCGCCGAGGACTGGGAAGGCTTCAAGAAACTCGTTGCCGCAAGCAACATCCAGGACAAAGACCTCATCCTGAGCGTTCTCTCAATGTACAAAGACCCCGAGCAGCGTGAGCGTGAGATCCGTAACCTCACCTCTATCTTCGACCAGCTTGCCGAGACTATCCTCCCCCAGCTGCGTTACTCTCGCATCACAGCATCGATCAACGTTATCGGCAAGAGCGACGAGGAAATCGAGCAGGCTTTTGCCAACGATCCCTCTACCCTCTCGGTTGAAGAGCTCCTTTACTGCGCTACCCTCACCGACGACAACGCCCGCAAGATGAACATCTACAACACCGCCGCTTCGCTCTATCCCAACGACTACCGCACTTTCAACGATCTTGGTCTCACACAGTACAAGGCCGGCGATATCAATGCCGCCAAGAAGAACTTCGAGCAGGCTGCCCGCATCAACCCCAAAGCTCCGGAACCCCAGATGAACCTTGGCCTTATCTCGATGGTCAACAAGGACTACCGTGCCGCCAACCAGAAGCTTGGTGCTGCTGCCGGTGTTGAAGAACTCGGTGACGCTCTCGGTACCTACTACCTGCTCACAGGCGACAACGCTGCCGCTGTCAAGGCTTTCGGCAACACAAAGAGCAACAACGCCGCTGTTGCACAGATCCTCACCAAGGATTACAACCGCGCTAAATCAACTCTCGGTGCAATCGCCAACCCCGACGCAACCACCTACTACCTGATGGCCGTCCTCGGTGCCCGCACCAACAATGACAACATGGTTAACACCAACCTTCGTCAGGCTGCCCGCCTCGACCGTTCGGTTGCTGCCCGTGCTGCCAACGACCTCGAGTTTGCCAACTTCAATGTTGCTTCGATCCTGAACTAATCCCTTTTCAGATATGCATTAAGAGCATCGTCCACCGGGCGATGCTCTTTTTTTATATAACCGATGCCTGGATTGTTAGATACTGACGGCAACAACTTAGTGTAGAGTAGCTTTGCCGATCGCAGCACTATACAGAGAATTATAAGCTCTCCGACACTTCTGCAAAATGCGTGATACATTGGAGCGGTTGCTCCGCCAGGTTCGCAAGGCACGCCACGTACCTAAGCTAACAGCCCTGCGTCGGTGTGGCGCAGGGCTGTTCTATGGGGTATTCGATAAGAAGGGTTAATCTTCGTCGAGCTGTATGTCGTCGTCGAGGTCGGCATCGAGGTCGAGGTCGTCAAGATCGGGAGCGTCGATGTCGGCGGGCTCGTCGGCAGTAGATTTGGCGGCTGATTTGGCTTTCTTGCCGGTTCCTACCTGGTCGGCGTTGCGCATAGCTTCGATAATGCGCTGCTCGAGTTCTTCAGCAAGGTCGGGATTGTCATTGAGCACGCGCTTGGCTGCATCGCGGCCTTGAGCGAGTTTGGTACCGTCGTAGCTGAACCATGAACCGCTTTTCTTGATTATATCATACTCTACGCCGAGGTCGATGATCTCGCTTGAACGTGATATGCCCTCGCCAAACATGATGTCAAACTCAGCACGCTTGAATGGAGGCGCAACTTTGTTTTTGACAATCTTCACTTTGGCATGGCGACCGAGCACGTCGTCACCATCCTTGAGTGATGTGCTGGGGCGTATTTCGACGCGTACCGATGCGTAGAACTTGAGGGCATTACCACCTGTTGTGGTCTCGCTGGGGCCAAACATGTTGCCGATATTGGCTCGCAGCTGGTTGATGAAAATACAGGCTGTATTTGTACGCGCAATAGCGCCGGTGAGCTTACGCATCGCCTGTGACATAAGGCGTGCCTGCAGACCCATGTTACGGTCGCCCATACCGCCTTCAATCTCGCTCTTGGGAACCAGGGCGGCTACAGAGTCAACGACAATGATATCGATAGCCGAGGAGCGTATGAGCTGCTCGGTAATCTCGAGAGCCTGTTCGCCGTTATCGGGCTGCGATATGAGCAGGTTTGACACATCAACACCGAGTTTCTCGGCATAGAAGCGGTCAAAGGCATGCTCGGCATCGATTATCGCAGCTATACCGCCGGCCTTCTGAGCCTCGGCAATGGCGTGGATGGCCAGAGTGGTCTTACCGGATGATTCGGGGCCGTAAATTTCGGTGATTCGTCCGCGGGGGAAGCCACCAACGCCCAACGCATAGTTAAGGCCGATAGAGCCGGTGGGAATGACCTCTACGTGCTCTATGGCTTCGTCGCCGAGCTTCATGATAGCTCCGCGGCCATAGTCTTTCTCAATTTTGCCGAGGGCCTGTGTGAGAGCATTGAGTTTGCTCGTCTTGCTGTCGACCTCGGCTGCCGCCTTCTTCGAGGCAGGTTTCTTAGCTGTTGCCATGTCTATATTGTATTTTAGTTATTATTAGCGATTGATTACGATGCAAAGATAGGAATATAGGTGTGCAATATCCTTGCACATGCAGCTTAAATAAAGTTAATATAATTCAATTACATTCTATTCCTTTCAATACAATGTAAAAATAGAGAAAAAAGATGATTTAACCAACGGGTGTTTTACAAAAAGAGCGAGTTTACATTATTTAGTATGTAAACTCGCCTATGAATCGGGAGCGGCAAACGGGGCTCGAACCCGCGACCCTCAGCTTGGGAAGCTGATGCTCTACCAACTGAGCTACTGCCGCATGTGAAATGTTGGTCTATCGTATTGCAAAGTTAAACAGTTTTGGGCGAAGTGTCAAATATTTTTCCGTGAAATAATTTGACGTTGGGGGATAATTCACGGCTTCCGGCTTTGTGTGGATATTAACGGGAGGGGGGGGGTAAATGCAACAGCTCCGCTGTTGGTTTGCCGAGAGGGCTTGGCTACCCCACTAATAATCGTGGGGGTGGTTAGATGGAATAGCTCCGCTATTCTCTTGCGTGGGGACTGCGAAGAACCATGAATGCTCTTGGGGGTGGTTAGATGGAATAGCTCCGCTATTCTCTTGCGTGAGGACTGGGAAGAACCATGAATACTCTTGGGGGTGGTTAGGTTGAATAGCACCGATATTCTATTGCGTGGGTTTGGGAAGCCCAACGAATAATCGTGGGGGTGGTTAGATGGAATAGCTCCGATATTCTCTTGCGTGGGGGATTGGGAATTAGTTTGGGATTGTCATGAAACTTGCGCTATGGACCCCGGATCTTACACCTTGATTGTGAGGGTTTACGCGGCAAAGATAATACGTATTTTGGCCGGGTGTGATGCAAAATATTCAAAAAATGCGATGTTTAGTGGTGGCGATTTATGTTCGGCCGATGAGGGGCAGCTACGCAGCCCATGCGTTGGTGGGGGCGATTTACCCACGCTGCGGACGGCTACGCCGCCCTTGCATGGGCCTAACCCTAAACGACGGCTACGCCGCCGGTAAGGCTCCTATCGGAGCCATGAACAGGTGCGAGGTTCAAGGCGCGGGGTACGAGGTACGGGCGTGGTACAATGTTCACGGGACGAGAGACGAGGTTCAAGGTCCGGGGTTCGTGATACAATGTTCACGGGACGGGGTACGAGGTACGGGTTCGTGGTACAATGTTCATGGGTGCGAGGTGCGAGGACTTCGAACCTCGAACCTTGAGCCTTGAACCTTGCCTGGGGGCGGGTAGCGAAAGCGGCGGATGCCCCGGGAGGGGATCCGCCGCTTGAGCGTGTTATGGGTTGTTATCAGCGTTAGGCCTCGAGGGGCTGTACGTTGATGAACTGACGGCCGTTTTTGCCCTGTGTGAATACTACAGTGCCATCGATGAGTGCGTAGATAGTGTGGTCCTTGCCCATGCCTACGTTGAGGCCGGGATGGTGAACTGTACCACGCTGACGCTTGATGATGTTACCGGCTTTAGCATACTGACCGCCAAAAATCTTAACGCCGAGTCGTTTGCTTTCCGACTCACGTCCGTTCTTAGAACTACCTACACCTTTCTTATGTGCCATTTCTTTAAGATTTTAAGGGGTTAAGCTACTACGTCTTTAATCACTACCTGGGTGAAGTACTGGCGATGGCCGTTTTTACGACGATAGCCTTTGCGACGCTTCTTCTTGAAGACGATCACTTTATCACCTTTCACGAGGGAACGCTTTACCTCGCAAACAACTTTTGCTCCTTCAACGGTAGGAGCGCCTACTTTAACGGCACCGTCGGCGTCAACGAGGAGTACGCGATCAAACTCTACAGTGTCGCCCTCTTTCTTCTCGTCGCCGAGATAGTGAACGTACAAGAACTTTCCGGCCTCGGCCTTGAACTGCTGTCCTTGAATTTCTACAATTACAAACATCTGTTATTTAAGTGTTTATAGTTAACATCCGCCAGGCGGGAATTCCAGCATCGTGCTGTCGTTCCACTTATTCGGAGCCTATGCGGCATAAAAGCGATGCAAAGGTACTATTTTTTAGCGTAATAACCAAGAGGTTGTCAATAATTTATGATTTAACGCTCAAAATTGATTTGCTGCCAATCGTGTCCTGTCAATTACGAAAAAAACGGGAAGTGGCCTTGACGGTCACCTCCCGCTTCATTGTCAGGTTGGATTTATCAGTCTTGGAAAAACTTCTGGATCTTGTTGTCGATATCGGCGTTGGCGCGAAGTATCTGCGAGAAGTTGCGCTGGAGCACCTGTGTGCCCATTGTCTGCTGGAAGTAAGTAGCGTCGTTGACAGCGTCAAACTCACGTGCAGGAGCATTCTTATTGAGCACTTCGAGTACAACAACCGAGTAGTCGGTAGCTGCGGGACCGGTGAGCGAACCGGGGGTAGCCTCGGTAGCGATGGCGATGAGCTTGCCGTCGCCGGGCATGAAGCCGCGGGCGTAGTTCTGGCCGAAGGTAACGGTTGTAGTGTCAACCTTGGCATTCATGGCCTGTGCGTAGCTGTCGACCGATGTGCCTTTGCCCTGATAGTCGGCAAGGAGTTTCTCGGCTTTCTTGCTGCGAACTACCTTAGAGCGTGTCTGAGCCTCTACCTGGGGGTCGGTGAGGGGTGTGTATCCCTTGTCGTATTTGTTGGTAAGGGCGCCGGCAAAGAAGATAGTCTTGTCGTCGTCGCCGTAAACGTCAGATACCTGGCCGTTCTTGGCATTGACAGCCCACTTGGCAAGTGAACGTGTATCGGGAACACCGGCTACAGAAAGAGAGCTCTTGGTAACCGAAGCGGGGAGTGCGGTATAGCCGGCAGCAACGGCATTGTCAACGAATGCCTTGGCATCGGTATTGTTGTTAACATAGGCGCGAAGCTTGCTCTGGGTGTCGTTGATGGTAGCGGTCGAGGGCTCGAGCTGATAGGTAATCTCGGCGATGTTGTATGCTACTACGGGAGCGTCTTTCTTGGCAAGACGGAAGAGGATGTGGTCGCTGCCGGTGAAATCGGGAGCTGTGAAGTAGGGACCCTCCTCGGCCGAGCCGAATACAAGAGCAATCTGGGCGTTGCCGTCGAGCATCGAAGCACGCTGTGCCTCCTGCGACTGAGCTACGGTACCCTCGGGAAGAGCGCTGATGGGTGTTCCGTTGTTAAGGAGCTCGATGATTGAATCGGCATTGGCAGTCTCGGCGAGAGCTACGAGGTCGAATGTGATCGAGTCGGTAACCATGTCGGTGCCGAGGAACTTGGCGAGGGTGTATTTGTTGTCGTAGAAGCTTATCTGCTGAACGCTGTCCTGTGCGAGCGACTCGAGTTTGTCGCTGAGGTTGGCGGGGAGATACTTGGCGGCGGTGTTGTGACGGTTTACGACAAACTTGTTGTTGCCTGCAACAGCGTCGGTGCCGGGCATTGCGCGGAGGTCCATGAGAGCGTTCTCAACGGCCTGGGTAGCCTCGAGGCGATCCTCGTCGCTGGGAGTAACTTCCGAAACGATATAGCTGAGGACGTAGGTGTCATCGTCGAGAAGATAGAGGGCCTTGTCCTGGTCATACTGTGCCTTGATGTCGGCGTCGCTTACCTCGATATCGCTGTCGGAGATAGACGAAACGTCAACCTTGGCGTAACGGATTTCGGTCGAGTTGTTGTTGTCCTCATACTGAGCCATAGCGTCGAGATCATTGACAGGAAGGGCGCCGAGCACGAGGGTCTGGAATTTCTGCTGTTTGAGCATCTCGGCTACAGTCTTCTCGAGCTCGATCCACTCCTGCTTGAACTGGGCGGCAGTCTCGGCGTCGAGCTGATACTGAGCGGGGTTGGTGGCGAGGTCGTGGAGCTGGCGGCCCGAGTACATGCCGGCCTGCTGACGCTGCCAGTAAAGCTGCTGCACAGCCATGGGGATATTGTCGCCAAGCATAGCCTTGCCGAGTTCCTCACCTGTAACGGTGATACCTACGTTCTCGAGCTCGGCGTTCATGAGGTTCTCCTCGATGAGCGACTGCATGGCCTGCTCCTGGAGCATGTTCTTAAGACCGCGGCTCTCATACTGGCGACGCAGGTCTTCCTGGCGTTTCTGGAAGTCGCTGTGGTCAATCTTCTGACCGTTAACTTTGGCGATAGTAGAAGGATCGCTAAAGAGTTTCTCAGGGTTACTGATCGCCGTGAAGATGAACAGTACGAGAGCAAGACCTAAGATAGAAATGATAAGTCCGGGTCTTTTGCGGATTTGTTCTAATGCTGACATTTAATTAGTTATGTTTTGATTGATTTATTTTTAGCAATAGTTATGAGTATAGCCCGCGCGAACAGAGCAGGCAATAATCGCACAAAGATATGGATTTTAATTGTAATATGCAATAAAAATCTTTTGAGCCGTGCAGTAAGCCTGAGGCAAATTATGCCGCAAAAATAGCGGGACTACCGGCCGTAGCCGATAATCCCGCAGAAGATGGTTTTATATAAGCAGTTAAGTTAATCGCTCGCAGATAATTCTTGCGAGTAGCTTATCAGTTTTTCTCGAACTCTACTACGTAGGGGTAGGCGTCGAGGAAGAGTGTCACGGTGTACTTGCCGGCACCGGGGGCAGCAATATTGGGGGCGTTATCCCAGCCGAGGTTGTTGACATCGCCGCCGAGGCTGATAGCCCAGTCGTCGTTGCAACGGAGTTTGAAACCGCCGTTGCCATCGCCGAAGTCGACAGTTCCGGTCCAGACGAGCTTGTCACCGCCGTCGGGCGCGAGAGCCACCGAAGAGCCCCAGCCGTTGAAATCACCTATGGCGCCGATGGTGTTGATGACATCGGTTGAATATGTGAGATCGGCGATGTTAGCTTTACACCAGTAGAGGCCGTCGGCGGGCACGGTGATATTACCTGCGCCACCATCGGTGGAGAGCTCGCCGGGGGCAGCTCCCATGCCGAAGTTCACGCCGTCCCAGTCGGCCTTGGATGTGAACTTAAAGCCGTCGGCACCGAGCAGGGCAAATCCAACATAATTGGCAAAGTCACTCGTGACGAGTGTCTGGGCGCCGGCAAAGTTCCAGCCGTTGGCACTGCCGGGAGTGTACAAGCGCTCGATAGCCTGAGTGAACTCGTAGGTGAGTTCCTCCATGTTGATTGTGAGCTTGTAGGGGCCTGACACCTTGAGGCAGCCGGCACCACAGTCGGCAGTAGCCGTGCGTGGCGAGAGGATGCCCGAGAGGGCGTCGCTACCGTTCTCGGCAACACCGAACGATGCATTGGCTGCATCGACCCAGTTGCCGGTCTCATAGGTCGACTGGGGAACGATCTTCCACCACCAGTCGCCGTTGGCGGTGATGTTGAGTGTGAATACCGGGTCGTCATAGACATCGGCATCGGAGTGCTCAAACTTCACGGCGGTTGCCACATCCCAGCCATTGATCGTGCCGAGGAGGTAGTAAGAATCCTCGATGACGAACTCGCTCGGGAAAGGCTTGACGGTAACAGTCATGGGGTTAAGATACTGTTCGGGGAGGCAGAGGCGGACACGCTCCGAGCCTTTCACGGCAAAGGGAGCGAAACGCAAAGCCACTTCCTTGGCCTTGGGACCCTTGCTTATAATTGATGTGAAAGCATCCTGCCAGTCGTCGGGGCTAACGCCAATCCACATGCCGCCACCATCGACAGCTACAGTCTGGGTGGGGATGTCGATACCTTCAAATGTCGACTGGTCACGCGACATCTGCATGACGAAGTCGAGCTCGTAGCCGGCGGGTAAATTGTCAAGGCGAGTGACATTGAGCACGGGGACGAGCGCATTCTCGTCGTTATAATACTTAAGGTCGATGGTGCCCTGAGCCTCGGTGGTAGCTTCGAGCTGCATGTCGGTAACAGTGAACGAGGGGAGCTGCTCGTTTTCCTGCGGAGTGCCCCAGGGGCCGTCATTGTCGCTGCACGAAGCGAGCGACAGCGCTATAGTCGGGATGAGAAATAACTTCTTCATTGTTTTGATCATATTATGTTAGAGCCGGTTCGACAATAAATGTTAACGCCAGGGCGGTCAATCGTTGAGTGATTTTTTCATAACGATGAGGGAGTGTGGCAATTGCCACTCGACCGAAGAGTTATGGAAAAAGCGCCAACGAGGGGCCGAGGCGATGGTAATTTTATTTTCGATATGGCTCATATATAAATGAAAGTTAAAATTTAAATTAATAATACTCGATTCGATGATAAAAGAAATGCTTTTGTATTGCATCTTTTTGGCATCTTTCACGCTTTGGATCAGTCGTGTACATCAAGTACACTCCTGCTCCGGCAGCGCGAAATATGCTCAAAAATCTGCAACCCTGGCGTTAACATTTATTGTCGAACCGGCTCTTAAGTAACTCTTAAAAATTAGTTTATACTACTCTATTCTCAAGAAACTCGTACCTACTGCGGCGCTTTTTGGCTTTGTTCGGCGCTTTTTGCTCTCATCCTCAGTTGTGTAGCTCGCTACACGCCTTCGTCTTCAAACAAAAATCACTCTAACAAATCTCAAAAATCGCCGCAGCTAATTTTTGCGAGTTACTTAAGCTTCGACAGCCATGACGGTGTTGTTGTTGGTGTCGACGGTAATAGTGTAGGTCTTACCGGCAGGAAGGGTAAAGCAACCCTCGCCAACGGCCGAGGTAGTAGCCTCGCCGAGGGGCAGAGCGAAGTTGTCGCCCGTGGGGCTTGCCCACTGTGCAGCGCCCCAGCCTGTGAGAGCCTGGTAGAAGCGGAAGTAAGAGAGGCCGTCGCCACTGTCGGCGAGGTTCTCGAACGTGCCGGTGTAGACACCGCTGTCGTTGCTGTCGACGAGGCGGCAGTTCTCATACTTGGCGGCGTTGTCCTCGGAGGGTTCGGTCCAGCCCGAGATATTTCCACACATATAGATATAGCTCTTGGGGGTGGTGTCAACGGCACCGGCCTGGATAGTAACGCTGTAGTTGCCGTCGACAGCCATGTTGACAGTAATTGTCATCTGGCCACCGGCCCAGTCGGGGAAGTTGAACGAACCCTTACCGGCTACGAGCGGACCCTCGTAAGAGCCGTCGGTCATCTCGAAGTCGACAGGATTATCATCGGCCTGCGAGCCGTAAGAGTCCTTGTCCCAACCGGTGAGATCGGTGTAGAAACGGAACATAGCCTTGCCGGCGGGCACATCGAAGACTCCCGAGTAGACCTTAGAACCGATAGCCTTGTCGGACTCGTAGAGGCGATAATCCTTGTAGTAGTCGTAGTTGGCCTCAACGGGGTCTTTCCAGCCGGCGAAGTCACCCACTACATATATATAACCGGGCGAAGGTATGGCCAGGTAGTAGCGCACGTGGGGAAGAGTGACGCTATTGCTGGTGATGGCGCTATAGTCGACACCGCTCACCGATGCATTGGCACGGACATACAGGCAACGAACATGCTCGGCGGCTGCAAACTCGTCGGCATTGGTAATGCCTGCAAGCTCACACATGGCAACCGACAGCTGCTCGCCGGTGATGCTCATAACAGCCTGTGTGGGAAGCGCGGGCACGATATTCTTGAATGTGGCGAAGTCTTCGTCGAACGATACGTCGAGGCTGTAGTTGGTCACAGCGGCAAAGCCGTAGTCGGGCTGCGAGCATGTGAATTCGACTACGCCGTCGGGGGTGAGCTCATAGTAGTTCATCGCCATGGGAGGCGTATTGAGCTTGAACTCGGTAGGTTTCTGAAACACGGGGTTGTCGTCTTTGGTCTCCTGGCATGCTGTGAGCACCGAGGCTGCCGCAACGAGTCCCATGAAAATATATGATATCTTTTTCATGACATTTTGTGATTAGAAAGAATAACCGGGATTCTGTTTAAACTCGGGCTGTGCGGCGATAATCTTGGCGGGCACAGGCATGAGGTTGTAGCGCGGGTCGACATCGGTACCACCGGCAACATTGCCCTTGAACTCCCAGTTGTAGCCCTGGGTGAACTTGTTGTGGCGAATGAGGTCGCTGCGGCGGGTAAGCTCCCAGTAGAGCTCGCGCGAACGCTCGCTGAGGATATTGTCGGGGGTGAGGTCGGCCACGCTCCAGGGATTGAGGCCGGCGCGCTGACGCACGTAGTTGACATACTCGACAGCCTTGGCCGAGCTACCCGAACCGCCCATTACGTAACCCTCGGTGTACATGAGGTAAACGTCGGCAAGACGTATGAGGGGGAAGTCGGTGCTTGACCAGTTGAGCAGGTTGGCGGGAGTCTGACCGGTGGGGTCGTAGCTGCCACCGTTGGCAGTGCTCCAGTCGCCATCGGTGCCCTTGAGGAGCGATGTAAACTTGATGGTGGCATAGCCCTGGTTGAACACGGTGAACTTCTCGATGAACTGGCTGAAGCCGTTGCTCTCGCGCAGCCACATGGCACAGCGGCCGTCGACCTCGGGGTCGAACTGAGAGGTGAACGCGCCGGTAGAGCGCATGCAGGTCCAGGAAGCGTTACAGCCGTAGTCGGCAGCCGACATGTTGTACTTGTCTTCCACGCCGGGTGCATCGGTGGCGGGATCAAAAGTGGTAGAAGTGGTTGTGCTGGCAGCGATTATGAAGAATGTACCGCCGTAGCTGCGGCAAAGGTCATTGTCATAGGGCACGTTCCAGAGAATCTCGTTCTCGGCCTTGTTGCCGCCACCGGGAGCATACTCGTCGTTATCGCGGCAGAAGAGGTAGAGATAGTTCTTGGCAAGACCCGAGTTGTTGAAACCACCCCCTTTGTGACGGGCGATGATGTCCTCGCAGTGGGCCTGACACTTGTCGTAGGCGGGAGTGCCGGTGTAGACGCCGGCATTGAGGTACAGACGGGCGGCAAGAGCCTGGGCGGCGTCGATGCCTACCTTGCCATACTCGACTTCCTCGCCGGGATAGTTGGTCTTGAACTCGGTGATGATGCTCTCGAGCTCGTCGGCGAGCCAATTGTAAAGTTCGATACGCGACCACTGGGGAGGATTGGAACCGATCTCGTCGTTCTCGGTGACGAAACCGCCCTGGCCGAAGATGTCGATAACCCAATAGTAGCTCATGGCGCGGAGCAGACGGGCTTCGAGCATGGCGTGGGCATAGTCGGGACCACCGAACTCAGCGGCCGAGCGGAGGAAATCGTTACAAACGGCGATGTGGCTGTAGAAACGTGAGTAGGTGCCGTAGATATTACCGTTGGAGGCATCGAACGTGAGGGTGTTGAGGTCGACGATACCGTCGTCGGGCCATTTCCACTTCACCTCGTCGGTGGGGAACTCGTTCATCATGTAGATGGCACGCAGGTACTGAGAGCGACCGCCGTCGATACCGGCAATATCACACGAACCGGGACCGTTCTGGCCCTCGACCGCCAGGCCGCTGTAGCACTTGGCGAGGATATTGGGGAGGGTGGCTGAGTTAACCTCGTTGACCGAGTTGGGGTCGTTGGGGATGAGGTCAAGGTCGCCCACACAAGAGCTGGTAGCGGCAAGCATCATAGTGGCGGCCGCGCCGGCAATGAATATATTAAGCTTTTTCATTTCTGTCTAATTCTTTACAGGTTAGAATGTTGCTACTACGCCAAGGGTGTAGGTGCGTGAACGTGGGTAGGCATTGTTGTCGATACCGCTGAATTCCTCGGGGTCAAGACCGTTGTACTTGGTGATGACGAAGGGATTCTGCACGGCGCCGAAGAGGCGAAGCTTCAACCGGTTGTGGAGCAGGTTCTCCCACTGGTAGCCGACGGTGATGTTGTCGCAGCGCAGGAACGAGGCGTTGCGCAGCCAGTAGTCGGAGAGATACTCAGCGCCGGTGGTGTACCAGTCGCTCTTGACGATGTTGCCGAAACCGCGTGTGCCGTCATAGAGGCGTGTGAGGTCGGTGTTGTTTGAGGCTACATTGTTGTAGACGTAGTTGCCGATATTGGCACGGAGCGAGAAGCCGAAGTCCCAGCTCTTGTAGCGGAACTGCGAGTTGAGGGCCATGGTGACCTTGGGGTCGCGGCTGTGGTTCATCACGAGGTCGGCCTCGTTGATCTGGCCGTCGCCGTTCTGGTCGACATACACGCCCTGGAGGGGATTGCCGTTGCTGTCATAAACCTGCTGGTAGAGGCGGAAGGTATATGGTGCATATCCTACGCGCTGAGCCTGGACTTTGTTGTCATTACCGCCCGAGATGCTTCCGGTGTGAATGATGGCGTCATTGTCATAGAGCTCGGTGATCTCGCTGTGGTTCCAGCCTATGTTGTAGCCGAGTGTCCAGGTAAAATTCTTGGTGACGATAGGACGGGCGGTGATGTTGAATTCAACACCGTAGTTCTCGAGCGAGCCTATGTTCATGAACATCTCGTTGGTGGTCGAAGAGCCGGCAGGGATGGTAACGTAGCTCTGGAGGTCCTTGGTCTTGCGCAGGTAGGTCTCGATCGTAGCGGTGATGCGGTTGTTGAGGAATCCGAAGTCGAAGGCGGCGTTCCATGTGGTGGTCGACTCCCACTTGAGGTTGGGGTTGTAGCCCATGAGATAATAGGGTGAGATATACACCGTCTGGCCGTTAACGACTGTGGGGTAGTAAGAACCGGGCGATGCGATCTGATACAGGGGCAGGTAGTTACATGTCGAGCCTACTTCCTGCTGGCCGGTGACACCCCAGCCGAGGCGGAGTTTCCAGTCGTTGAGCCATCCGCGGGCGCCCTGCATGAAGCTTTCCTCGTTGATTTTCCAGCCGAGAGCAACAGCGGGGAATACGCCCCAGCGCTTGTCGGGAGAGAAGCGTGATGTAGCATCACCGCGAAGGGTAAACGTGAGGAGATAGCGGTCCTTGAAAGTGTAGTTCATACGACCGAAGAACGAGAGCAGCTGCAGGCGGTTGGCCCAGTGGTAGTTGCCCGAGGGGTCAATCTCGTCGTTGACGAAGTTCTTGTCGATGAGGTCGTAGGTCGAGGGGTCGATATTAAGCGAGTATGTGCCGTCGCCGTTGGATGTGGGGTTGTAGTAACCGTAGGTTGTGGCGCGGTCACCCTCCGACTGAGCACCGTAGTTCCAGCCATTGCGTGTAAAACGCTGCCATGAATAACCGGCTGTAACGTCGAGGTTTGACTCTATCTTCTCGAAGTCCTTGCGGAAGTTGAGATAGAACTCAAGAAGGGTGTTGGCATTGTACTGATAGATGAAGTTCTGATAGCCGGCACCGGTCTTGTTGTGGTTGAGCCAGGCGGTGGCGGTGTTCTGGTATACATCGATG
Source organism: uncultured Muribaculaceae bacterium (assembly GCA_947386115.1). Lineage (GTDB taxonomy): Bacteria > Bacteroidota > Bacteroidia > Bacteroidales > Muribaculaceae > JAAVFS01. The sequence continues at coordinate 1,936 of CANDNO010000048.1, read as the reverse complement.
TTCTCGTTGGTGCGGCTCACGTCGTAACCGAGGTTGAGGTTGGCGTGGAGCTCGGGGAGGAAATGGAACGAGTAGTCGAGCTGGAGGTTACCGTTGGAGCGGAGCACCGAGGCGCGGTCGTAACGGTCCTTGATGGTGGCAACGGGGTTGACTGTCGAGGTCTGGTCGAGCTTACCGGTGCTGTCGATGATACCAAAATAGCCGTTATAGAGGCGTGTAACGCCGCTGTCGCCGCCTGTCACGAGGTAATCCTGGTGAACGGGAGCGGTGGGGTCCATAGCCATGGCGGCGCCGATGGGGTTGTTGACAAACTGGTTGCGCAGGTAGTAGCCCTTGACATTGGCGTTGACGCTGAGGTGGTTGTCAAAGAACTTGGGCGAGAGGTTGAAACCGAATGTGAGACGGTCCATCTTCGAGTCCATGAGGATACCGTTGCTGTTGGTGTATGTAAGTGACACGCGATAGGGAAGAACACCTGCCGAGCCGCTCACGCTGAGGTTGTAATCGCTCGAGAAAGTGGTGCGGAGGATTTCGTTCTGCCAGTCGGTGTTGTGGTTGCCGAGACGTGCATAGGCGTTTGAGTCCTCGCCATACTGGCGCACGATCATGTCGCGGAACTCGCGGGCATCAAGCACATCCCATATCTTGGCGGCCTGATTGACCATGAAGTTGGCGGCGAATGAAACGGTGGGTGTGCCACTCTGGCCTTTCTTGGTGGTGATGATGATGACGCCGTTAGATGCACGCGAACCGTAGATGGCTGTTGCCGAGGCGTCTTTAAGAATTGTCATAGACTCGATATTCTCGGGCGAGATCATTGCGAGGTCATTGCCCATGCCCTGTACACCCTCGTTGTTCAAGGGAACACCGTCGATAACGATAAGGGGTTGGTTGGCCTTCTCGCTTGAAAGTGACGAGCCGCCACGGATACGTATGTTGGCCGATCCTTCGGGGCCTCCCGATGTGGTAACGACAACGCCGGGGGTCTGTCCCACAAGCATGTCCTGCACCGATGTTGAGATACCGGCCTCGATTTCATCGGGCTTGACCACTGCTACCGAGCCGGTAGCGTCGGACTTCTTGACCGTACCGTAACCGATGGCTACAACTTCGTTAAGCATCACCGCGCTGTACTGCAGGGTGATATCCACGTGGGAACGACCGGCAAGCTCTACGTCCTGGGTCTGGAAACCCACATAGGACACTACGAGAGTGGCGTCGGGGTTAGAGACAGTGATGGTAAAGTTACCGTCAAAGTCGGTAGCTACTCCATTACCCGTGCCCTTTTCAAGCACTGTAGCGGCTATCAGCGGCTCGCCGTCGGGGTCGACGATCGTACCGGTGACCTTGACTTGCGCCGCGGCACTAAAGGCCACAAGCAAGCCCGCCATCATCATTAGAATCTTTTGCGAGATTCGAGTTGTGATTTGCTTCATTTAAGTAAAGTGAAATTTAAATAATATTGATTGAATTGACATGATTGATAGAGTGTTAAAATAAACAACTCCGGGTGTTATCGGCAAGGTCCGCATACCGGGCGGCCGAAATGGTTTGATAGATTGATTTTTGTCAGGTAAAAAGGATAATTGTATTTTGGTTTGCTAATAATATATATGTGCCACTTGAATGGTGGCGATGATTCATGGCAGGTTTGATTTTTTTCATTTCTATAACACAAAATTATAAGTTCAATGTAAAATTAACAAATGTTATAAATAAAAAGTCGTACCCCCCCGTTAATTTTTGTTAATTCAATAACTATCAGCGCCTATTATTCTAAAAATTTTTCACAAATAGCCGCGGGAGGCACGCCAAACATATCCTTGGTACAAACATATAAAAAAACAGTGCATGTCTCAGAACCCACGGCGCGCCAAAACCCCCTAAAGTCAAAGTCGAAACGCAATTTACACCTGCACAGCTTCATATTTTTTGA
>CANDNO010000047.1 GCA_947386115.1 uncultured Muribaculaceae bacterium | reverse complement strand
GATAGATGCAACGGCTCCGCCGTTGTTTTGGGATGGGGGCGGTTGTGGACCCCACAAATGATCGTGGGGGTGGATGGATGCAACGGGTTTGCCGTTGATTTTTTGGGGTTGCTGGTCCTGCGATGGGTCGTGGGGGGATGAGTGCGGCGGGTTTTTCGGTGGTGGGGTGGATTACTTGTAGGTGATTTCGTTCCAGGCGGGGGGGAGGGTGCCCAGGAGGGTGCGGACGAAGAAGTCGAAGCGTTTGTGCTCGCCGTATTCTTCGCCGAGGGTGTGGTGGACGCCGGGGAGGACTACCAGCTCGAAGTCTTTGTTGGCTTTGATGAGGGCGTCGGCTACCTGCATGGTCGAGGCGGGGTCAACGTTGTCGTCAAGTTCGCCTACTACGAGCATGAGCGGGCGGGTGAGGAGATGTGCGTTCTCGACGTTGGATGCCTTGATGTATGATTCGTCGATGGGGTAGCCGAGCCATTGCTCGTTCCACCATATCTTGTCCATGCGGTTGTCGTGGCATCCACAGGCCGAGTAGGCTGCTTTGTAGAACTCGGGATGATGCAGCACGGCGGTGGTCGATTCCTGTCCTCCGGCCGAGCCGCCGTAGATGCCTACGCGGTCGATGTCGAGGTAGGGATATTTGTCGGCGGCTGCCTTTATCCATGCTATATGGTCGGGCAAGCCGGCGTCGACGAGATTCTTGTAGCAGACGTTTTCAAACTCGCGCGTGCGGAACGAGGTGCCCATGCCGTCGACCATCACGACGACAAAGCCGAGCTCGGTCAAGGGGTGGTTGTAGCGGTTGAAAGGCAGGAAGGCTTTGGGAACATACTGGTCGCCCGGGCCTTGATAGATATATTCCACGAGGGGATATTTCTTGGTGGGGTCGAAATTGGAGGGGCGGTAGATGATACCCCACATGGGGGTTACGCCGTCGCGGCCGGGGGCAACGAATACCTCGGGAGCCTGCCATCCGGCCTCGAGGAGCGGAGTGATATCGGCCTTGCAGACTTCCATAATCTGACGACCGTCGGAGGCGTCGCGCAGGACGGTTACGGGAGCGTCGGATGTGGTTGAATAAGTGTCGACAATATAGCGGTTGTCGCTCGAGAGGGTGGCGCGGTGAGTGCCGGGAGCCGGGGTCAGGTCGGTCATGCCGGAGCCGTCAAAGTTGATCGAGAAGTAGCGTATGAAGTAGGGGTCTTCGTCGGGGTTGACACCATTGGCTGTAAAGTAGATTTTCTCGCCGGGCTCGTCAATGTCGACGATCTCGCGCACGTACCAGGGGCCGCGGGTAATCTGATGTGTGGGCCGGCCTGTGGCGCGGTCATACATGTACAGGTGGTTGTAGTTGTCGCGCTCGCTGCTCCAGATGAGACGGGCGCCGTCGGCGAGCATGTGGCGGAATGTGCGCGAATAGTTCACATACTTGTCATGGCTTTCCTCGACGAGCGGGCGCACGGAGCCGTCGACGGCCGACAGTTCGAGGATGCGGTAGTTCTTATGGCCCCGCTCGTTGTACTCGAATGTCACTCCCTTGCTGTCGTCGTTCCACTGCGGGCCGTAGATGTCATATTGCTTGTCGAAGAGGCGAGTGTCGGGGGCGATTACCTCGCCACTCTCGATGTCGATAATATGCGGATGCTTGAATCGCAGCTCGTCGCCGGGCTTGGCATATTCCTGCGTGTGAAGTATGGGCTGTGAGCCGCGTGCGGGGCTCGACTCGACGTAGTGCACATAGCGTTTGGCCGCGGGGCGTATGCGGTTGAGGGCTATCTTGCGGCTGTCGGGCGACCATGAGATAAGTGATGAGTAGTAGTTGCCGAGGGTGCCGTCGGTGGTGAGTTGGCGTTCGGCGTGAGTGTCGAGTGTACGGACCCACACGTTATTGTCGCGTATGAAAGCTTCGTTACGGCCGTCGGGCGACTTGACCGCTTCGGTACCGCGCTCCTCGTCGACTACCATCCAGTGGGGCTGCGGAATAGGTGCCGGCACGGGGCCGAGATTGTCGAGGCGCGGGCGGCGGTTGTTGAGGTACATCCAGCGGAGTCCGCCATGGTTGAACCACAGGGTGTCGGCGTTGCTCGAAGCTCTGAGACTCTCAAGGTGCAGTTCGCCGGGCTTTACCTCTGTGCCGGTTTTGTCGGAGACAGCCTTGGCCAGCATTTTATGGTCGAACAAGGGCTGAGGCTTGCGGCTGTCGGCATCGACAAGTGTGTAGGTGTTCTCGCCGGCTTTCTCGTTGATGTACCAGAAACGGTGGGTGCCATCGATCCACTGCGGATTGGGGCGGGCATTGTCGACATGGCCGTAGTTGTATTTGCGACCGAGAGCGTAGGCGCGGTTGTAGTCGTCGACCGTGCCCTGAGCGAAGCATGCCGGCATGGCCGACAGGGTAAGAAGCAGTATGGCGAAGCGGAGCATTTGGTTGGAAATTAGGAATTGGGAATTAGGAATTAGTAGTTAGTAGTTTATAGTTAGTAGTTTATAGTTAGTAGTTGGTGGTTGGGGATTAATTTTTGTAGTCGGTTTCGATGAGGTCGTGGAACATGGGGGGCTCGCTGCCTATAATGCCGTAGGCTTTGCTGGGATGTTTTGTGAAGTCCTCTTTTATTTTTAGGAATTCCTTGCGGGTGGTCTTGTCGGCATCGGGGTCGCCCGGCATGTCCTTGATGGGTTCGTTACATTCATACAGTCCGGTGGCTGTGAAACGGTATTCGCCGCCGTCGCTCTCGGCCATGAGGATAAGACCGGGTAGTCCGTGCAGTTGCCAGGGGCCTTCCGATACGGGTATGTCGATCGCAAACCATGCCGTCCAGCGTCGACCGTGGTAGTTGGCCGTGGCGTTCTGGCACTCGTAGTCAAGGAATACGGCGGTAGAATCGCCCGGTTCCCACACGAGGTCATCCATGGGTACTTCATATGTGTAATAAATGTTTTCAGGACCGTCAATGGCATCGAAAACAGTCATTGTCCCGGTGAGAGGGTGCTTGTAGACATTGACCGAAACTCCACGTCGGGGTATGTTGTCAAATGCACCTGCTTTAACGTTTATGGAAGTGATGTTGCCGTTGGCGTCGCGTTTGATGCCGCCGCTGTTGTTGAGCGCATCCATCCTGAGCTGTTGTATCATCTGGCGGCCACCGGGAGTGGATGTGAGCGAGTCGAAAAACTCGGTCTTGATGCTGAAATAGCGAGATTCGTCGGGGGCAATCTGCAATGCCATCACATCGTTTCGGTACCTCAGTGAGTCGCTTTGTGTGATGGGATACTCATATTTGTATTCGGCACGGATGGTAGCTGTCGAATGGTCGCCGGCCACGGCGGCTATGGCGGCTGCAGTGCATAATGCGATGATGAAAAGTTTTTTCATATTTATTAATGCATATGTTATTTAATGATGCGTAGGGTTACGAGGAACTGGCGTCCGCGGCGGTAGGAGGTCGACTCGACCGAGCCGAGTTCGCTGAAAGAGCGGTTGACGATGCGGCGCTTGTCGAGCAGGTTCTGGGCGTTTAGCTGCAATTGGAAACGGCTGTTAATATGGTAGCGTATGAAGCCGGCGATCGAGAGAACGTTTTCATAGACGTGGCGCTCGATGCGGTTGCGGTTATGATTGCCATAGACTCTGAAAACCCACTTGCCCGGAGTTGCCGACAACGAGAAGTTGTGGGAGTAACTGTCGATGCGGTTTGAGGGCATGTCGGACAGGTCGAGAGTGTTGCGGGCAAAACTGAATCCGTAGGTGCCATTAAGCCATGACAGGAATTTCATGTCGGCAATTGTGGACAGGCTTAACGAGCCGGTCTTACGGTCGATGGGGTTGCCCTGCGAGAATACCGAACTGCTGCCACGGCGGTAACCGGCGTTGAAAGATATCGTGGAGCTGAGGGCATCAAGGCTTTTTTGCACTCGGCCGAATATGCTCGAAGACTCTGACTTTGAGGGCTCGGAACGGTAAGAGTTGATGACGTAGTCGCCGATGATGGTCTGTGCCGTGCCGTATTTCATCTGGTTCCACGACTGCTCGAGGAACAGTGTGCCGAACCAGCCCACGCGGGTGTCGCGCCATTCCCAGCGTCCCTGCACGGTCTGGCCCGTGAAAGCGTAGTAGTCGTCGATGCCGGCGTTGAACGTGCGGTAGTCGGCGAGGATATCGCCACGCAGAATGTTGCCGAGCGATGCGGGGGTGCGACGGGCCGATGCGGCTATGTTGACGGTGTGGCGGGCATTGGGTTTCCACTGAATAGACAGGTTGGGCGATACGAACACCTCGTTGCGGTTTTTGAGCGCGCCGCCAAAGAAGTAACTGTAGTAATTGAGCGGCACAGTGAGGTTGAAGTTGATGCGGCGCAGGTTGAGTTCGAGCTTGGGTTGGGCGAACACGCGCAGGTAGTTGGTGCTGAAGTCGTTCTCGGCGTCGATGTCGGGGAGCACTACGTCGCCTGTGATTCCCGACTCGAGGTGGCGTATGAACGCTGCTACGCCACCCTCGACGGTTGCTATGACTTTGCCCATGATGAAGCCGTAGGAGGCGCGCTCGTCGGTAAAGAAGGCGTGCTGTCTCACGTCGCTGCCATAGCGGCTGACTGTGCCGTTATCGGCTGTGTTGTCGAGGTCGACCCACAGGTTCTGAGGTTTATACAGCCACTGGTTGGTACTGTTGAAAGTTATCATGTGTTTTTCGCCGAAACGTTTGATTACTTTCAGTCGGTTGGAGATGTCGTAGGATGGTGTCGAGGCCTGCTGGCGGTTGCCGAGAGTTCCGGTTATGTCAATATCGGTATCGGCCCAGGACCCGTTGAATGTCAAGTTGTTGTTTAGGTAGTACGTTTTCTCGTTGAGCTCGTAGTTGGCTGTGAGCGAGGCGCTGTGGGTGTGGCTGTCGCCGTGACGGTCTTCGACGATGATGCGATCGCCCTCGGGGAGAAAGTAGGTCTTGACCGAGCTGTTGTCGGCCCACAGGTGGTCGTAGCCGTAGTCGCCCTGTACGCGCCATTGTCCGCCGCGGGGGGACTTTCCAGTTAGTCGATGTCGAGAATGTCGCCGAGCGGTTATTGACAGCTGCGACGCTGCCTATCGAGATGTATTGGTTGAGGCTTTCGCCGCCGTTACTGCCATAGAAGCCGGTGTTGGTTCCGCCGAGTGGCATGCCGGTATTGTTGAGTTTCAGTGAGGTGATATTCTGGACGTTGCCCTTGATTGTCATTGTGAAGAGTTCGCCGAGGTATAGGAAGTGCTCGCTCTCGCAGTATCCGGTGCCTATGTCGCCGTGGACTGTGACCTTGGCTTTTGCGCCCTCTTTGAGCTTGAGGTTCACGGCAGCCTGGTCGCTGAATGACAGGCCGCGAAGCACCTGCATGGGCTGGTGGTTCTCGAGAACCTCTACGGCTTTTACATCCTTGGCCTGGACGTTTTGGGTTACAACGCCATATTTTCCACCGGTGACGTCATTGCCCTCGACGTAGAGCTTGTTGATGTCGGTGCCCTGATACTGAACTTTTCCTGATTCGTCGACCTCGAGTCCCGGCATGCGGTTCATTACCTCGCCAATGGAGCGGTCCTGCTTGCGCGTGAACGCACCTACATTATAAGTAACAGTGTCGCCGTTTTCACGAATGCGTTTAGCCCGGACTCCTACCTCGCTCAGCCTTACGGCATTGACGGGCATGCTCACGAAAAGTGAGTCGGCCATATTGAGAGTGTCGATACGGTACTCGATGGTAGCGTAACTCATCTTGGCGAACTGCAGCCGCAGGCTGTCGCCGGCGGGTATGGTTATGCTGAATTGTCCGGCAGCGTTGGTTGATGCGAATTTCTTGATTTTTCCTGCTTTATCTATGATACGTGCCGATGCAGCCGGAAGTGGCTCGCGGTCATCGGCATCGATAACCCTGCCTTTGATAACATTCTGAGCCGATGCTGAAAAAATAATTGTGGTAAGCAATATGAGCAGCAGTTGTCGCATGTGTATATGATGTTTTAGATTTACATTTTGGCAAAAGTAATTAAAAACATGGTCTTTTGTGTCAACAAATGTTGAATATATAATAATTTAACACTTTATCGAAATTTTATTATAACTTTGTAGGCAATAAGCAATACAACCAATTAAACCTATGAAACCGATTACATTGTCTCATATCGTACTGCGCGACCCCGAGGAGGCCCGCGATAATCTGTTGCCATTGTCATTCACGCGCCCGCTTAGCGAGCTGCGACTCGGTATCCTCACCCTGCGCGAGAAGTGGGAGCTGATGATGCCCGGCGAGTATTCGTGGGAGACGGCGCCATATCTGGCCGGGAAGTTTCCCCGCAAGGCCGAGCCTGCGGTATATACTGTCGACAGTGACATCATCCCCACGCCGGCCTACGTGGATGCTCTAAAGCGTGGTGTCGAGATGGAACCTGAGCGCATTGTGCACCTATATGATATATTCCTTAAAAACGGCGAGGCCATCGAGGCCGACTACCGTCTTATCACAGCAGGACGCGAGTCTATGCCGCTGCCCGAGAGCAACACGCTGATAGGCGATCGCTCGCTTCTGTTCATCGAGCCGGGAGCCAAGGTGGAGGGAGCGATACTCAATACCACCCATGGTCCTATCTATATAGGTAAGGATGCCGAAGTGATGGAGGGAAGCTGCCTGCGTGGACCGATAGCCTTGTGTGAGCACGCTACGGTAAATATGGGTACCAAGATTTACGGCGCAACTACCATCGGCCCATGGTGTAAGGTAGGTGGAGAGCTTAACAACGTAGTGATGATAGGCTACAGCAATAAGGCTCACGACGGATTCCTGGGCAATGCAGTGATAGGAGAGTGGTGTAACCTTGGCGCAGGCTGCGTGGCATCGAATCTCAAGAACGACTATACCGAAATTAAACTGTGGAACTATCCCGCCCACCGTTTCCTGAAGACCGGTTTGCAGTTCTGCGGTCTCATCATGGGCGACCACTCCAAGGCCGGCATCAACACGATGTTCAACACTGCCACTGTGGCCGGTGTGGGCGTTAACATCCATGGCTCGGGTTTCCCGCGCAACTTCATCGCTTCGTTCAGCGAGGGCGGCGCATCGGGATTCACCGACGTATCGCTCACAAAGTTCTATGACATAGCCACCCGCATGATGGCGCGTCGCGGCAAGACCCTCACCGAGACCGACCGCGAGATATTCCAGTATATCTACGACTTCGCCGATAAATTCAAATAGTGTTGTGAATAAGCTCTCTCGCTTCATATTGATGCTTCTTGTTCCGGCTTTCGTGATTATAGCCGGGGCCAAGGAGCATTTTTTTCGTAATATAAGCGAGATGGGCGATTTTGGCGGACTGACCATTAATACCATTTACCAGGATTCGACGGGATATGTATGGATGGGATCGGACCGCGGTGTGCTGCGTTGTGACGGCATCCATACACGCTTGATACCCTTTGACATGGGCGGTGGCAGCCGTCCGTTGTATATCACGGCGCTGAAATCGATGCCTTCGGGAAGGCTGGCCGTAGGTACTCGTCGCGGCCTATTTTTCATTGACGGGAGTTGCAATGTAAGCGAGGCCGGGGGTGAGTCGACCGAGATAACATCGCTTGTGAAATGGTCGCCCGATACACTGCTTGCCGGCACGGTTCACGGCCTACGGGCTTATGACAGTCACGGCGTGGAGCTGGAGTTCCCGCAGCTACCCGTCGAAAATATATACTCGCCACAGGCCCATATCATGTGTATGGATACCGACGTGGAGGGAAACGTGTACCTGCACACGCTCACCTCGCTGTACATGCTTGACCGTACAACCCAACGGTTTATACTCATACGCGACCTGTCGTCGTACTCCGACCGTGCTATCGATATCGCAGTTCGCGATGGCCGGGTGTGGGTAGCGATGATGTCATCGGGACTGTGGGTGGCCGATGCCGAGTCCGGCCGGGCAAGCCAGGTGGATATAAACAGCCCGGTTGTTACGAGCCTTGACATATCGGACGAAGGACTGTATGTAGGCACCGACGGTAACGGTGTGTTTCTTGTCGATACCGACTCTCTCACGGTCAAGGATCACGTCGTGCACAGGCTCAATCACATGGGCTCGCCCGAGAGTAATCAGGTCTACTCGGTTATGGTCGACAATTCGGGCCTGTTGTGGATAGGTCACTACCAACATGGTGCCGATTATTCGGTCAACAACTCGGGTGTGTTTGATGTGTTCAGCAGTCCCGAATTCTTCAATTCGCGAGGTGTTGCAGTACGTACGATCACCCGTGGAAAAGGGTATTTTGCGGCAGGTACCCGCGACGGACTGATGCTTTATGACTCCATAAGCGGACTCAAGACGATACGCCGTCCGTTGCTCAACAGCGATATGGTAATAGCAGTGAAGGAGTATCGCGGCAATCTGTATATAGGAACCTATGGCGGTGGCATGAGTGTGTACAACCGCTCGACAGGCGGGGTGGAAATGTTTGAAGCGGGCAATGAAATTCCGTTCAGCCGCGGACACGTTTTCTCGATAGCCGTCGATGGAGGTAATCGTATGTGGCTGGGTACGAGCAACGGATTGTACTGCTATGAAGGCAATAAGAAGATAGGTCATTTCACGTCGTCCAACAGTGTGTTGCCTGTGGGCAATGTCTACGAGGTTATGTTTGACTCCCGGGGACGTGGATGGATATGTACCGAAAACGGTGTCTGTGTCTATGACCCGTCGACCGGTAAGTTGCGAAACGATGTTTTCCCCGATGGGTTTGTCGACAAGGACAAGATAAGAACCGTGTATGAGGACACGGAGGGGCAGTTGTATTTCCTTCCCGAGCGTGGCTACGTGACTGTCGCGTCGCTCGATCTTGACAAGGTGGAGAAGCTTGACTTCCCGGCTCTCGAGGGTGCCGATGCCAAGGCTATCGCCGAGGATGCGAACGGGTATGTGTGGATTACCACCAACCGCGGCATCATGAGATGGAACAAGCGTGACGAACTGCTTAAATTTGGCGTGGCCGACGGCCTCCCATCGGCCCAGTTCATTCAGTGCACGCCGGTGGCCGATGATGACGGGTACATGTGGTTCGGTAACTCGAACGGTCTGATAAAGCTTGACACTAACCGTGACCCCCACAACAATGCTACCGACAGGCGACTTGTCCCGACTTCGGTAACTGCCGACGGTGACGATGGCAACGAGGCTCTGATAAGCAGGGTGGACAGTGCAAGTTACAAGATAACGCTTGACGGATTCTGTGCCAACCTCACGGTGGGATTTTCACCGTTTACATATACGTCGCCCGATGCCATAACCTACGAGTATAGCATAGACGGCGAGTCGTGGCACCCGATTCCCTACAACATGCAGGTGGAGATTTACAATAATTTCACTGTGTATGAAGTGAAGCTGAGAGTGCGTCCCGAGGGTAATCAGTCGCTTGTGACCGATGTCGATGTAGAAATGCCTATGAGCTTTGCTCTCAAAGTTATCATTGCTCTCGGCTTTCTTGCGTTGCTGCTGGTGCTGTATATAATTTATGTGTCGATAAAGCACTTGCGTGCAAAGTATAATGAGCGCAAACTCGCAGCACTACAAGCTCTTGAAAGCGATGAAGATGAGGATGCCGACAAGCCTAAGTATCGTTCAAATCCGCTAAACGACGCCGAGTGTGCCCGCATAATGAAGATAGTCGACAGTGTGATGGAGCGTGAGAAGCTGTACACCGATCCTAACCTTAAAATTTCTCAACTTGCGTCCTATGCCGGTGTGTCGAGTTTTAAGCTTAGCCAGATTTTCAGCCAGCATGTAAACATGAAGTTCTATGACTATGTCAATATGTACAGAGTCAAGGAGTTCAAGAAGATAGCGGCACGTGGAGGCTGGAAGCGTTACACACTGACGGCCATGGCCGAGAAAGCCGGTTTCAGCTCCCGCGCCTCGTTCTTCCGCCATTTCAAGGATGTTGAGGGTATATCGCCCGGCGAGTTCCTGAAAGGATTGAAAAAGTAATCAGAGATTCTTTACCGTTGTAGCGAAGTGGTGCATTTTTATGGCTGCTTCGGCTGCCTCGCTACCTTTGTTGCCCAGGCAACCGCCGGCACGGTCAATGGCATCCTGCTCGGTGTCGACGGTGAGGACGCCGAAGATTACGGGTATGTCGCAGTCGGCGTTAAGCGCGGTAACACCCTGGGTCACACTCTGGCACACGTAGTCGAAGTGGGGTGTGCCTCCACGTATCACGCAGCCGAAGACAATCACTGCATCAAAAAGGGATGACTCGATGAGCTGAGAGGCGCCGAAAGTGAGCTCGACGGCTCCGGGAACTTTGAACACCTGTACATCCTCGTCGGCAAAACCTTCGCGTTTGAACACGTCGAGCGCGCCACGTGTCAGCGCTCCGGTGATGTGCTCGTTCCACTCGGCCTGTACGATGGCCACTCTCATTCCCTCGACATGGGGTAGTGCACCCTGTGGTGCTGCGGTAGGTATAGCTGTTGACATTATTCGTTATATTTTTCGTTAAGTTTTTTTGTCCAAAAATCGAGAAAGCGTTGTGCGACAACGCGTGAGTCATTGTGTTTGACGACAAACTCGCGGCTCATTCGGCCTCGCTGAGGAATTTCGGCGGGATTCAGCACTATTCGTTCAATCACGGCTGTAAGTTCGTCGACTTCAAGCGGCGCGTTGATTATGGGGCGATTATCGTGTTCACCAATGAAATCATAGTAGTCGGGCTCTCCGCCTGTCACGACATTGAGTCCGTAGGACATTGCCATCAATGCGGTTGTGGCGGGGGTGTAACTGTAAATCTGGTCAAGCACGACATGCGAATCTTTCATCAAGGCCGTAAATTCGTCGAAAGGCTTGTTCTCGACAATCGTCAGCTCGGCTTTGTCGGGATGCTTTTCGATTACTCTGCGTGCTGCCGTTTCGAGGTAGTCTGATCCCTTGACGAGTTTTCTGTTACGGTCGCGGCCCAGGAAAAGTTTTACCTTTTTGATATTGTCGGGCAGTTCGACGGGTGCGAAGAAGTCGGTGTCGATAGGTATGCCGCCGTAGGCTGTCTTGTCTGCGCCGAGAGTCCTCTCCATACCCAGCTGGTACTCGTATAACACCGATACGGCTCCATCGATTTTCGACAATACATAGCGTTGAAAGTCGACAAGCGGTTTGGCATGCCGTTCGTCCCACATCTCGGGGTGGCTTTCAAGCATTCGGGATTTCTTGCCATTGACAAACCACTCGCTGTAAGCTAAGGGCGTATCAGGAGCTTCGAGCATATCAAGAAACGCGATGTCGGTGCTCATTGAAGTCAGAAACACCGACCTATTGTTTTTGACGAGTCTATCGAATAAGTATTTTAATTTCTTAAACCTTAGTTGCGCAAATCCGAAATCATGAATGGCAACAATGTCATTGCTGTTAAGAAGATGCGATATTATTCCAAATCTAAGGCTCAAAAAGTGTTGTAATCCTCCCAATTTTCCAGGCTTGCGAGAAATATCAAAGTCGCGGCCACAATTTACCCAACGGGCGCCGTCGGACACGACGGTGACATCACAGCCCAGCTGCCGCAGTCCCTTTGCGAGGGAATTGTGGCAATTGCTGTAATCGCCTAAAAGTAGTATTTTGGGAGATTTTGTCATCATACTTCACAAAGGTAGTGATTTTGGCGCGATTTCACGCAAAATTTCTTGGATGGAGATTCTTAACAGTTTGTATTGGTGGAATTTATGGTTAAGTCCGGGAGGGTGGATTGTGACGAATTAAACCATGCGGGGTGGGGCGGGTCTAATTTGTGAGAGGAAAATTTTAGCAAGAGGATGAATTGTAGTATATTTGTCGGCAAAATGCGTGCCGGCTTTTTAGACACTCACAGGACAACGATTTATGGGAGAACAGGAAATAAAACTTGAGGTGCTGATTTCTACATTGGGTAGGGATGGCATTGAGCGTGTGGCTAAGATGGTGTTGCCTCGTGTCGACGGGGTGCGTTATCTTGTGTCATGGCAGAAACCTGATGGTGATATTCCGCAGTCTCTCGTGCGTCCCGATATGAGTGTGTACCGCACATCTTCTATGGGGATAAGCAGTAACCGTAACGATGCGTTTGATGCGTCGACGGCCCGGTTGTTGCTAATCGCTGATGATGACCTGATCTATACCGAGGAGGGCTTACAGTCGGTAATCGCCACAATGGAGGCGCATCCCGAGGTCGACTTGGCGACGTTCCGTCATGAAGGTGGCGATGAGAAAAAGTTCCCCGACTACGAATTTGATCTGACTGCAAGAGTGAAAAACTATTATGTCACTTCGTTTGAAATCGCTCTGAGGCGGCATGTGGTTTTTGGTGAGAACAGGGTGCGCTATGATGTGAGGTTCGGCCCCGGTGCTCCACGTTTCAAAGCCGGTGATGAAGCCTTTTTTGTCGACGATGTGATGAGAGCAGGTTATATTTGCCGCTTTTTCCCTATTACGATTGTGACACATCCCGGTAAGACTAACTCTCACCGCTATCTTACTTCGGCTTTTCTTGAGTCGCAGGGAGTACACATAAGGTCGCAATATCCGTGGTATAGCGCGTGGGCACGTATCCCGCTCGTAGCGTGGCGTCATTATAAGGCCCGCAGGTACACTCTGTTTCCGGCTATATGGTTCCTGTTCAGGGGGTGGACGTTCAAAAGATAAACAATCAAGTAATTCATCACGTTATAATTAAGTATACAAATAATTATTTTATGAAAACAAGTACATTTCTCATAGGAGCCCTTGTGGCTTTGATGCCGTTGACTTCGTGTGTCAGCAATAAGAAATATGCCGAGCTCAATTCTAAATATGAGGCTCTTAACCGTGACTATAACCAGGCGCAGGTTGACCTGGCGCAGTGCAATTCCAACGGTCGCAACCTTGACCGCATGCTTGCCGACCAGCGTGACCGCTATCAGGAGCTTCGCGATGACTATGCTTCGCTGCAGAGCTCTCTTGACCAGAGTCTGAAACAGAGCACGCAGGGTAGCGTGAACATTGCAAAGCTTGTCGACGAAATCAACGCGTCAAACAAGTATATCAAACAGCTCGTCGACGCCAAGTCGAAGAGTGACTCGCTCAACATGGTGCTTACCAACAACCTGACCCGCTCTCTGAGCCGCGACGAGTTGCGTGATGTAGATATCAAGGTGCTCAAGGGCGTGGTTTATATCTCGCTGGCCGATAACATGCTATTCAAGACAGGTAGCTACGAGGTGAGCTCGCGTGCAATGGAGACACTTAGCAAAATCGCCAAAATCATCAAGGATTATCGCGACTATGACGTTCTTGTAGAGGGTAATACCGACGATGTGCCCATCTCGCGCACAAACATACGCAACAACTGGGACTTGAGTGCACTGCGCGCTTCGTCGGTCGTACAGGTTCTTCAGAACGACTTTGACGTGAACCCCGCACGCCTTTCGGCTGCCGGTCGCGGTGAGTATAATCCTGTTGCCGACAATGATACAGCCGAGGGCCGTCAGCTCAACCGTCGCACTCAGATTATCATTACTCCCAAGCTCGACCAGTTCCTTGACCTCATCGACAAGGCCCCTGAGACTCAGGACAGCGATGCTGCTGCCGGGACGATCTGATTGTACGCAACAACGCATTATTATAACGCGCGGTTTCCCTCGCATAGGGAGGCCGCGCTGCTTTTTTATTCATATAGGTGAAACTTTAACCGCGGTGGGGTTGTTGTTAGAGTAAACGGGGCGTCAGAGTGACGGCCGCGTTCCCGTGTGAGGGAATGAATAATACAATATAATAAACTTAACTTTTAAACTATTACTACTATGAACACCGCACCACTACAAGGAATTAAAGTTGTCGATTTCACCGAGGTACAGTCGGGCCCGTCGTGTACACAGATGCTTGCATGGCTCGGAGCCGAGGTAATCAAGATTGAACGCCCGGGTGTGGGTGACGCCACACGTAAGGAGTTGCAGTTTGACCCCAACGAGCCAAGCTATTACTTCCTGCAACTTAACAGCGATAAGAAATCGCTTGCTCTTAACGCCAAGACTCCTCAAGGTAAGGATATACTTACCAAGCTTATAAAGGAGTGTGATATATTTGTCGAGAATCTTCATCCCGGAGCTATGGAAAAGCTCGGTTTCGGATGGGATGCCGTACACCAGCTCAACCCTCGTTGTATCTATGGTACTATCAAGGGTTTC
This sequence comes from uncultured Muribaculaceae bacterium, assembly GCA_947386115.1. GTDB lineage: Bacteria > Bacteroidota > Bacteroidia > Bacteroidales > Muribaculaceae > JAAVFS01. The sequence continues at coordinate 6,315 of CANDNO010000047.1, read as the reverse complement.
CCCGAATCATCAAAGTATAAGGATCTTAAAGCCTACGAGCCTGTGGCTCAGGTAACGGCCGGCGCAGCATCGACTACCGGCTGGTTCTCGGGCGATTATAACATTCCTACACAGAGTGGTGCGGCCCTTGGTGACTCCAATACCGGCATGCACTTGACAATAGGTCTGCTGGCTGCTCTTTGCCAGCGTGAAAAAACGGGCGAAGGATGCTATGTCTACCAGTCGATGCACAATGCCTGCTTGAATCTGTGTCGAATCAAAACCCGTGACCAGATGACACTTGACCGTATAGGTTATCTGACCCAGTTCCCGCAGTATCCTAATGGTAAATTTGGCGACTGTGTTCCACGTTCGGGCAACACCGAGGGTAGTGGCGTGCTTGGCTGGACTTACAAGTGTAAACCCGCCGACGGTCTCGACTCGGAGCTTGATGCCAACAACTACGTTTACGTTATCCTGCAGCGCGGAGCCAAGGACTTTGAGCTTGCCTGCCAGGGATTCGGATTCCAGGACTGGCTTACCAATCCCGATTTCAACACGGCCGATGCGCGCGACAAACATAAAGACCAGGTAATAGCCCGTATCGCAGCATGGTGTGCCGACAAGACCAAGTATGAGGTTACCGAAATTCTGTCGAAATATGCAGTGCCTGTAGGTCCTGTATTGTCGACCAAGGAAATCATGACCGATGAGACGCTGTATGATGGCAACACGCTCGTGAAGATCAATCAGGGTGGCAATATCGGTGAGTTTGTTACCGTAGGCTGCCCGTTCACAATGAGCAATTATCAGCCTACATACGGCCCGTGCCCGACTCTCGGCGGCAATACAGAGGAGATTCTGACCTCGCTGGGCTATACTGCCGACGAACAGGCTGCCATGAAGGCCAACGGTACGACAGCTCCACTTCCCAAACCGGCCGAGCCTGCCGCACCTGCAGCTCCCGCGAAATAATATCTATTGTCGAATCGGCCTAAATAATCAATTACTATGTCAACAACAACTTCAACAACACCTGCTGCACCTAAATTCCCCGATCAGGTGACAGGTATGTATATATTGGCTGAATCCTTGCGCAGGGTAGGTATCGACACGGTCTACGGACTGGTGGGAATACCTGTTACCGAGACTGCGTTCGCCATTCAGAAACTGGGTATGCGCTATGTGGGATTCCGCTTTGAGCAGCAGGCCGGTATGGCGGCTGCAACCCACGGTTTCCTCACAAAGACTCCAGGCGTTTTGCTCACGGTGTCTTCGCTCGGATTCATGAACGGACTCACGGCTACGGCCAATGCTACGGTCAATTGCTACCCGATGATTCAGATTTCGGGCGCGAGCGATCCTACGATGGTCGATATGGATATGGGTACATACGAGCAGCTCGACCAGCTGAACACTGCCCGTCCATTGGTAAAAGCAGCATTCCGTTGCAGTCACGCCAAGGATATCCCACAGGCTGTCGCACGAGCTTATCGCGCAGCAGTCAGCGGTCGTCCCGGTGGTGTGTACATCGACATGACCACTCCGGCTCTTGCCGAGATCATGGATGCCTCGGAGGCCGAAAAACTGTATTATGCTCCCGTTGATCCATATACTCCTACTGCTCCTGCCAAGGAGGCTGTAGACCGCGCAGTCGAGATTATCGCTTCGGCCAAGCGTCCTGCCATACTGCTTGGAAAGGGCGCCGCTTACGCGCAGGTCGACGATAAGATCAAGACGCTGATAGAGAAGTACAATATACCCTATCTGCCCATGTCGATGGCCAAGGGTCTGATGCCCGACGATGGCCCGCTCAGCGCTATATCGTGCCGCTCGACTATCATGCAGCAGGCCGATGTGGTTATCGTTATCGGCGCCCGTCTCAACTGGATGCTGTCATTCGGCCGTGGCAAGTGGAATCCTGCCATCAAGTTTGTGCAGCTCGACGTAGAGCCTCGCGAGATGGACCGCAACGTACCTATTGCCGCGCCTGTTGTAGGCGATATGGGGCAGTCGCTCGATGCTATGCTGGCAGCCATGTCGGCCAAGACATTCAGCTTTGACCCATCGTGGGTTGCCTCTATTCAGGCCGAGACGAAGGCGAAGAATGCTAAGTTTGCCGAGCGTCTCACCGCTGCTGCGACAGCACAGCCCATGAACCACTGGACTGCTCTCGGAGCTATCAAACCGGTTCTCGAGAAGAATCCCGACGTTATTCTGATTAACGAGGGTGCCAATACGCTTGACGACGCTCGTGACACTTTGAGTCAGGCCCTTCCGCGCCACCGTGTTGACTGTGCTTCGTGGGCAATCATGGGTATGGGCATGGGGTCGACTATCGGTGCTGCAGTCGCTACCGGCAAGAGCGTTGTAGCCATCGAGGGTGACTCGGCGTTCGGATTCTCCGGAATGGACTTCTCGACGATATGCCGTTATAATCTTCCCTGTACTGTCGTGATATTCAATAACGGCGGTATCTATAATGGCGTTGGCGTTAATCCCGGCGGTGGCAGTGATCCAGCGCCCACGACGCTTGATATCAATGCACGTTACGACAAGCTCGGCGAAGCCTTCGGCGCACAGACGTTCTATGTGACGACTCCTCAGCAGCTTACCGATGCACTCACTCAGGCGATTGCCTCGAAGAAACCTACTCTGATCGACGTCCAGCTCGCAGCCGACTCGGGCAAGGAAAGCGGTCACATAGGCTATCTTAACCCGGCTCCCCTTATCGACTATACCGTATAACATCTTGTAGAGCGGGGGAGTATAGGTGCTGATCGCTTCTATACTCTCCCGTTTCATCCTATTTTAAACTATTTATTATGGATATTTCTCATGTAATTCTGTATGCGATCGTGCCTATCATCGTAGTGATGCTGGCCGGTTACATTTCGGGCAAAAAGGGGATTTTCTCGGGCGACGATGCCAAGAAATTCAACAAGGTCGTGCTTGACTATGCATTGCCTGCTGCCCTGTTCGTTTCTATAGTGCAGGCATCGCGCGAAGACCTGGTTAAGGATATCAAACTGACGATTATATCGACGGTTGGTATCATGGCCTGCTTTATGCTTGTCTATTTCGTGTTTAAATATTGCTTCAAGAAGAATACGGGTGCCGATGCCGCTATCAGTGCGCTCATAAGCGGCTCGCCTACAATCGGATTCCTCGGCTTTGCAGTCCTTGAGCCTATATTCGGTACATCGCCGTCGGTGGCTCTCGTTGTGGCAATCGTCGGTATCGTGGTCAATGCCATCGGAATACCTGTCGGACTGTCGCTGATGAACGCCTCTAATGCGAAGACCACGGCCAACGGCAAGAAACAGAGTGCCTGGGGACCTGTGCTACACGCCCTGGAGCAGCCGGTAGCATGGGCTCCTATCCTGGCCGTGATTCTGGTAGTGTGCGGACTTAAGTGGCCGGCATGGGCGAGCCCGTCGTTCGACCTTATTGCCAAGGCTAATGCTTCAATGGCTGTGTTCTCGGCCGGTATTACGCTTGCGGCTATCAAGATTAGCATCAACTGGCAAGCAGTGCTCGGCTCGATAATGAAGATGGTTCTTATGCCTGCCGTTGTGCTTATTCTGGGTCTTATATTCAAGATGGATCCGTTGAACCTTAAGATGCTTGTAGTGGCATGTGCCCTTCCTCCTGCATTCTCCGGTATCATTATTGCCGACGAGTATGACACTTACGTGGCAACCGGCACCTCGTCGCTGACGCTCTCAATCATCCTGTTCATAGGCTTCTGCCCGTTGTGGATATGGCTCACCGAGGTAGCGATGAACGCCCACATGTTCGGCTTCTAAAATTGAGATATTCTTATAGGTACACCGGCTCGCACTTTAGCTTGCCGGTGTCCTTTTTTTATTTCATTTTGTAGAATACCAGGGCGATACCGCAATCATCTTTAAGGATTTGTACAATGTCATCGGAGGCTTTAGTGAAGCCGTCATTAGTAATCGCTACGTATGTTTCATGGCAGTCAATTGTGCTAATGAAACAGTCGTGTGTAGAGCCTACTACCGGCAGAATGGCTTTACTTAAATTGGTTGGTGAATTACTTAGTAATCCATTAAACTGTTTACTCCATATATTCTGCCTGACGTGGCCATCGCCAGTCGAATATTGAATATATAGATTGTCTTTGCTCATATATGGAGCTGTAGTGAGATATTGGTATTGAAGTAAATTATCTATGTCAATTGGTTTGTCTACGGATAGACTCTTATTAAACGGTAGCTTTATTTTGGTTTGCTTTCTTGGATCAGCTGTATCTATAATCATGAAGCCATTTAACGATGCTGAACTGAAAATTATCCCTTTTGGGGATTGTGAAAAAATGGTGCGTTGGTTTACTGAATCATATTCATTATCGGCTAATCCATAAATGTAGTCGATTATATTCAGATCATTGTCTGTAACAAAAAGTCGGTATTTAGGTTGGTCTATATTTAGTTTCGTGCCTTTAATATAAGAAGTTGCGAAAATGAATTTGTCGTTGTCGAGTACTTCGATGTCATCAGCAACTATCGGCATTTTTTTCGAGGTAATATAATTACCTGTTTTACTATCGAAAAAATGAAGTTTATGTGTTATATTGTCAATAATCAGAATATGCTTTTCGTTGACAGTCATTGAGCGTATTTCCCCATAATCCTGAGGCCCCGCACCTCTATGGTCAATTGCGAATTTCGGCTTGCCTGTAGTTTCTTCGTGCGCAAAAATCTTGCCATGTCGGCAGTCGGCAGTATATATCAATCCATCGCTGACAATGATTTTATCTATTGAAACGGGAATGTTTCCGTCTATGTGAGGCAACCCCACGTAATATATGGAGTCGACGATGTCGTTGGTTATAGCGTCTGTTATTTCTCCAAGGTTAATCTCTATTATAGGAACATCGGGCTCATTTTCGACATTCTTTGTTTTGCAGGCAGTTATAATGCATATTATTGATAGTACTGCCAAATAATATGATTGGGCGTATTGTTTCATTATTCTGGATAATATAGAGGAGGAACTTTATTGTTTAGTATAGTACAAATTGTGTGTATAATGGTTATATTTGATTATATTCCATTACAGTTCGTCAAGCCCCTCCTCATTAATCTATTGTATTTATTGCGCTTATCCGTGCTCTGGACATCTGCGTTCATTGCATCCTGCCCCTCCGCCGGTACAAATTATGACGTTGTATGCACATGTGGAATTGCCCCACCAGTGAGAAGCTGTGGTCGCTCCGCATGTAAAGGTATTAGGTTTGCCGTCTGGGTACTCCCATAATGATTCGTCATTTTCAATTTCTGAGAGAGCCTCAATGTTGCGCATGGTCATTACATCTTGCATTTCGTTTTCTGATGTGTAATAATACGCTATACTGCTTACAATGGCAGCACATAAAATTAGAAATGTTTTCTTTTTCATGTTTGTTTGATTTAAGTGTTAAGAAATATGTAATAGTGAGGTTTCTGTTTAGGTATTAATGTGTTTATTATATATTTCCCTGATTTTTGGATTTGTTAAAGGGTTTCCTATAAAAACAACATTGTGTAATGAATCAAGTAAGAAGGTTTGATCTTTGAATTTAGAGGGAAATTTGTTACGTGTATTTATACTATCATACCAGTCTATGCATACACTATATTTGTAATTATAGTAATCTATAGTGTTGCGTGCTTCCTCTATATTCTGTGAATTCACTAGTATTATAACAGTTACCTTATTATCTGAGGTTGATGTTAAGTGATTTATATAGTCAGCCCATAATGGCAATTTCATGTTACAACTTACGCATCCGTAATTGTCAATATAAGAAAGTATAGTGTATTTTGATCCTTTTAAGATTATAGGTTGTCTTGTTCTAATATCAGATATTGTGTCCGGTAACTCTATGTGTTGGCCTAACCATTCATTTGTAGCTTGTTTGTGGTTATTAGAATTGTTGCAACAGCTTATAGTAAACTGTATAATGATAGCTAAATATGTTATAATACATTTCATTTAGATTTTTTTGTAAAGATAAAGATTTTTTTATGATTTTATTTATCAAAGGTTATGTTTAACAAATATTAACTATTGGGCTTCTGGATAAATAACGATATCGTTATGATTGTTTATTTTAGACCGAATTATAGGAGAAGCCGATAATTATGCAAGTAATTCTTTAATTTGGAAAGTTTTATAGTGGTCGATATGATAGCAAAACAGATGCATAATGTTAGCCGCGGACAAATTCTGTTGAGTTCTATTAATGACGAGTTTGTTTGTAGCATGTCTATGGTGAAGATTCCAAATCGAAGTGCAAAACTTTGAGATAGGAATAACTCATTCTCC
>CANDNO010000046.1 GCA_947386115.1 uncultured Muribaculaceae bacterium | reverse complement strand
GGAGAATGAGTTATTCCTATCTCAAAGTTTTGCACTTCGATTTGGAATCTTCAATTTATATCACATATTGAACACTAATGAAATCACATACAATTATTTACTAAAACATTGAAAATGAGAAATTCTATTTTATTATGTATGTCGGCTCTGTGTGCTCTGAGCTTGTTCACGGCTTGTAGAGACGACGATGATCCCAAGGTACCGGGTGAAGCTTTACCCGAGAAAACTTATACTGTTGCTAATGGACTGAATATCACCGTCGACGGCGAGAATGCCTATGGTCAGGCTGTGACATTCACTCCCGGAACCGGAAACAATGCCACCATCACACTTGCAGGCGAAGGTCTTGATCTGAGCAGCCTTATAGGCGGTATAATGATGGCCGATAACAGCGCAGCTCCCGGCTTGATGCTGCCTACGGCCAGCGTGATCCCCGGATCGGTTGAAGTGAAATTCCCTGTAGCTCTCAACGGTGATAGCGATAATGTTACATTCTCGGGTAATTACGAGGCAGAATACTGCTCATTTGACTACGAGGGCAAGGTGACTGCCGATGCTATGGCTTTAGACGTGAAAAATATCGTCCTGAAGAATACCACTCTCGCCGGTACCTATGACCTGAAGGATAACGATGAAAAATATTTCAATGTGTGCCGCATTGAGTGGGACTCGGAGAGCAAATTAATGGTTGATATGGGCTTCGGAGTGCCTATCCCGTTCGAAATGAAGGCTATGTTGGCTGTAATGCTGGGCGGATATGAGCTTGTTGAGATTGAGGGTGAGAAAGTTAACGTGTTTAATGCTCTCAATGCCGTGCTCAAATCGGTGACTCTGGGTAATGACGGTAGCGTTGTTGCCGAGTATGGCGATACCGAGGTTGAAGGTTTGCCTGTCAAGAAGAGTGCCAAGGGCCTGGCTCAGTATGTTGTTACTTCCGACAACCAGATGAGACTTATCCTCAATCCCTATGCCATTATTGCAGCATCGGCCGATGCCGAAAATCGTGCCGAGGGTGATGCCGAGATCGATCCGTCGGTTCTCCTTGAAAAGCTGTTGCCCGTAGCCGAGAATCTGTTGCCCAAGCTTATCCCGCTCCTGTCGCAGGGCTTCCCTGTAAATTATGGCCCGGCACTCGTGCCCGATGAAGTGGAGGATGACCTGATGGTGCCCTCGACCGATCCCAACTTTGTTTCATTCTATCTCGACACAAACACTTTGTTACCCATTCTTAAGGATATCGCCCCGCTGCTCGGCGACGATGATGTTGTGAATTTCATCGTTCAGGCCGCTTCTCAGGATCCAGATATGGGTTTTATGGCAAGTATGTTGCCTCCTATTCTTAAGAGCCTCCCCGATGTTATTAATACAACATCGAAGGTAGAGCTGGGACTGAATCTTCAGAAACGCTGATCCTTTTTAATTAGCTAATGATATATGACCGTGGCGTGGAGGAGTGCGATTCCCATGCCACGGTCTTTTTTAGTGAATTTCTAAACGCATAGTTTTGTGGCAGTGTGAAGATTTTTTTGTAAGTTTGCAGTGCCGTTAGGGCAACCAATCTTATTGAAGACTCCTTATGATATCAATTGACAGTAATAGTGCTTCGGCACGCGGTGCGCTGAGCCGCCATACTATATTGCTGGCTAACCTCGGAATGCTCCTCACAGCGATGGTGTGGGGCCTTTCATTTGTTTCGACCAAGGTTCTCACCGAGGATGGCATAGGGATGAGCCCGGTGCAGATTTATCTGTATCGTTTCACGCTGGCTTATCTGATAATTCTCTGTGTGTGCCACAAGCAGCTGTTTGCCTATTCGTGGCGCGATGAGTTCCTGTTCCTGCTGCTGGGTATGTCGGGTGGCTCGATATATTTTATAACTGAGAATATCGCTGTAACGCAGACGGCCGTGGCCAATGTGTCGCTCATAACCACGCTTTCGCCGCTAATAACCATATTCCTGGTGGGTGCTCTTTATCGTAGCGAGCGGCCGGGACGATGGATTGTGATAGGGTCGCTGATAGCGCTGCTGGGTGTTGCTTTTGTGGTGTTCGGCGGTGCTTCGGAGGCGTCGTTCCATCCTGTGGGTGACCTCCTGGCTCTCGGTGCCGCGGTGAGTTTTGCCATTTACAGTATCCTTATAAAGAAAATCAATGCCACCTACTCGGCATGGTTTATCACGCGCAAGAGCTTCTTCTACGGCATAGTGACTGCGTTACCGTTCCTGCTTATGGAACCGGAGTCGAGCAGGGCGCCTTTCAGCGTGCTGGCGCGTCCCGAGGCGTGGGGCAATCTGGCGTTCTTAGGGCTTGTGTGTTCGCTGGCTGCTTATCTGCTCATGGCGAGTGCCATTAAGGTTATAGGCCCGGTAAAGGCGAGCAACTACCTGTATGCCCAGCCCATCGTCACCATGCTTGCCGGCTGGATTATCCTGCACGAGAATGTGGGCTGGCCCGGATGGCTTGGCTGTGCGTTGATAATCGGCGGCCTATGGCTCGGCGAGACCCTCAACCGCCGCCGCTGCGGATAAGATTTTTAGGTGCGAGGTACGAGACTTGTAGGGACGCGGCGTGCCGCGTGGACCCTTGATAATCAAGGCTCGAGGCTAGAGGTTCAAGGCTCGAGGTCCAAGGTCCGGGGTTCGAGGAATGGTTCGACCCCGCCGGGGTCGTGGTTTTGTTTTTGGGGCTTACCACGGGCGACAAGCGCCCGCGGTTAACGATATGAGCAGGCCTCCGGCCTGTCACTGCGGAACGCTTTTAGGTCCAAGGTTCGAGACTTGTAGGGACGCGGCGCGCCCCGTGGACCTTTGATAATCAAGGTTCAAGGTTCAAGGTTCGGGGTCCAAGGTTCGAGGCTCAAGGTTCGAGGTCCAAGGTTCGAGGCTCAAGGTTCGAGGTCCAAGGTTGGAGGTTCAAGGTTCGAGGCGTGGGGTTATTGCTCTTCGCGGCGCCAGGTTATGTCGTCGATGAGCATGTGGCAGGCGGTCATGGTCATGGGGTGGCGGCGGTCGAATTCGCGGCGGGCTGTTTCTTCGACGAGGTCGATGTGTGATGGCAATATGTTGGCTCCCAGGCGTATGGCTGCGTAGCGGTGGAGGGGGTTGTCGCTGTGGGCGAGGCGGCGTATGACGTCGTCGGCATCGCTGAGGTTCCTGAACAGTTTAAGGCAGGCTATGTCGATTACCTCGGTCGTGGGGGCCTCGGAGAACCATTCGACGGCAAGGTCGGCCGTAAGCTCGGTGGCGGGGTAGAGCATGGGGGCGATGAGCATGCTCTCGCGTGTGGCGGTGTTGGCGCGCAACTCGAGCGCGAGGTCGGTGTCGGGGCCGAATTCGCGTGCTATCTCAACGATTTGTGGCAGATTGAGTCCGAATATTATGCGGTAGGGTGCACCCTGGCGGCGCAGGCTATCGGCTACGGCGCCGTTGCGCATCGCGAAGAAGCGACGCTTCAATTGTTGCATTTTGTTGAATGTCGACATTGGCTCGTTGTTGTGATTACGGTGTGCGAAGTTAATAAAAAAATTTAAACCGTTTATAAATTGGCTGTAAAGTGTTAACTTTGCGGCCGAAGAGCCAGCTCTAAATAGAATGTAATCACATGAAAGAGAAATCGGAAAAGACTATAAAACGCAACAATAGAATTATCAGGGCCTTGTGGTCGCTTTTTGCGGTGGGCTTCATGATCGTGGTGCTGTTGTTCATCCTTATATATAACGGTATGATAGGCTATATGCCTCCTATCGAGGAGCTACGCAATCCTACCGATAAGTTTGCGTCGGTAATCTACTCGGCCGACGGCGAGGAGTTGGGCCGCTATTTTCGCAATACGGGCAACCGTGTGTATGCCGATTTCTCGGAGATTTCGCCCCATGTTGTCGATGCTTTGATCGCTACGGAGGATTCGCGTTTCGAGGATCACTCGGGTATCGATATGCGCGCGGTGATGCGTGTTCTGTTCAAGACGATATTGATGCAGCAGAAGAATGCCGGCGGTGGCTCGACGATAACCCAGCAGCTTGCCAAGCAGCTGTATTCGCCCGAGTCGGAGGGCATGTTTGACCGTGCTTTCAAGAAGCCCGTGGAGTGGATGATTGCCGTCAAGCTCGAGCGTAATTTCTCGAAGGACGAGATTATCAAGATGTATCTCAACCAGTTTGACTTCCTGTATAATGCTGTGGGTATCAAGACGGCCGCTCATGTATATTTTGGCAAGGAGCCTGAGGATCTCACAGTCGAGGAGGCCGCCACGCTGGTGGGCATGGTGAAAAATCCGGCCTACTACAATCCTGTGCGCCAGAACGAGCGCACTCGCACGCGCCGCAATGTGGTGCTCGACCAGATGGTGAAGGCCGACAAGCTGTCGCGCGCCGAGGCCGACTCGCTAAAGCAGTTACCGTTGACGCTCAATTTCCACCGCGTTGATCACAAGGATGGCCCGGCTCCCTACTTCCGCGAGGAGCTGCGCCGCATGCTCACGGCCCACAAGCCCGTGCGCTCGGCCTACATGGCCTGGGAGGGGCAGAAATATACCGACGACTCGATAGCATGGGAGAACAATCCTCTCTTTGGCTGGATCGACAAGAACCCGAAGCCCGACGGCACGAAATATGACATCTATACCGACGGCTTGAAGATTTACACGACAATCGACTCGCGCATGCAACGGTATGCCGAGGAGGCTGTTGACGAGCACATGCGCAAACTGCAGAAGGAGTTCTTCCGCGAGAAGCGCAACGTGAGAGGCGCGCCTTATACGACCAACCGTGAGGAGCTGCCACAGTCGCAGCTGGAGCGCCTCATTGCTACGGCTATCAAGCAGAGCGACCGCTACCGCCTGATGACGAAGGCGGGTGTGCCGGAGGCTGATATCCAGAAGGCGTTCAACACGCCGGTGGACATGACGCTGTTCAGCTACGATGGTGCTGTCGACACGGTGATGACTCCCCGTGACTCGATATTGTATCAGAAGCATTTCCTGCGCACGGGCATGATGTCGATGGACCCGCGCACGGGCCATGTCAAGGCCTACGTGGGTGGTCCCGACTTCAGCCATTTCCAGTATGATATGGTGTCGACCGGCCGCCGCCAGATAGGATCTACGGTGAAGCCGTTCCTGTACACCTATGCCATGGAGGAGGGTTTCACGCCGTGTGACGAGATGCTCAACGACCAGCCTACGATCATCGACGAGTCGGGGCGCCCGTGGTCGCCGCGCAACTCGGGCTCGGCTTGCGTGGGCGAGATGGTGACCCTGCGCTGGGCGCTGACCAATTCCAACAACTGGATTTCGGCCCGACTGATGAGCCAGCTGTCGCCCCAGACTCTCGTGCGCACGATGCATAACTTCGGTATCACCAACAAGCTCGACCCGGTGATGTCGCTATGCCTTGGCCCCTGTGATGTGTCGGTCAAGGAGATGGTGGGTGCGTACACGGCGTTCTCGAATCGCGGTATGCGTGTCGACCCGCTGTTTGTGACGGCGATCGCCGATGCCAATGGCAACGTGATAAGCGAGTTTACTCCCACCCACACCGAGGTGATATCGGAGACAGCCTATTGGCGCATACTGTCGATGCTACTCAATGTGGTCGACGGCGGTACCGGCAACCGCCTGCGCCGTGCTCCCTACAGCCTCACGGCCCAGATGGGTGGCAAGACGGGTACGACCAACTCCAACTCTGACGGCTGGTTCATGGGCTTCACGCCCGACCTTGTTACCGGCACGTGGGTTGGTGGCGAGGAGCGTTACATTCACTTCAACTCGATGGCCAACGGCCAGGGTGCGGCCATGGCGCTGCCCATCTACGGCAAGTACATGAAGAGGGTCTATGGCGACTCGTCGCTGCCGTACAAGCAGGACTCGAAGTTTGTTTTCCCCGACGATGTAGACCTCTGCGAGCGTGAGTATTACGGTGAGTATACCGACGATACCGAGGCTACGGAGAGCATTCAGGGCGTGTTTGACTGATTACAGGCCCCGAAGATTTCATAGCGGCGCGGGTTCCGAACTTTTGGAACCTGCGCCGCGTTATTCTATCACAAACAATCTATAAAAACACTGAATAGAATAATTCACCAACAAAACTATTTATCTATGAAAACACGTTTATTCCTTGTCATGGCTGCATGTGGTGGCTCACTCATCGCCGCCAATCAGGCCTCAGCCCAGGACGCAGTCGTGGTTGAAGAAGAACAAGTCGTTATGACCGACGTTCCCTGCAAGACTCATTACTACACCGACCGCAGTGACAATTGGTTCCTACAGTTAGGAGCAGGTATCAACTCCCCGTTTGTGGAGAACCGTACAGGAGCAGGCCGCAAGCACCAGCTCACCCCGGCCTATAACCTGGGCGTGGGCAAGTGGTTCTCGCCTTACATCGGGTTCCGTCTCGACTTCCAGTACTCTGAGATGAAGTGGAAGAATGACGGCGAGAACAAGGCTAAGTACATCAATGCCAACTTCGATTTCATGTGGGATATGTGTAACTCGCTGGGCGGCGTGAATGCCGAGCGTCCCGTGAGCGTGCTCCCCTTTGTAGGTATCGGTGGTACTTATGCATTTGATTTCGACTCTCCCGGTAAAGACATCTACCACAAGCCGGGCGAACTGAAACACAACTCGTGGACGCTGCCAGTGTCGGCAGGTATCCAGGTGCGTTTCCGCCTCTGCCGCTATGTCGATTTCTTCCTTGAGGGCCGCGCACAGTTCTACGGCGATAATTTCAACCTCTGTGCCTATGGTGACCCCGTCGACATCAACATCACTGCCCTTGGTGGTTTCAACATCAACTTCGGCGGTCGTGACTACAAGGCCTACAATCCTTGCAACGATCTCGCTTACGTAGCTTCGCTTAACGACCAGGTCAATGCCCTGCGTGGTGATCTCGCTACTACCGCAGCCGCTCTTGCAGTAGCCGAGTCGCAGCTCCCGTGCCCCGAGGCTCAGGTTGTAGAGGCAGCCGAGGTCATCAACATGCCTCCCATGCTGGCTACCGTACGCTTCAGCATCAATTCGGCCACTATCACCGACGAGGAAATGGTCAATGTATTCAACCTTGCTGAGTATCTTAAGGCCAATCCCGAGGTCAACGTAGTTCTTCAGGGCTATGCCGACAAGGGTACCGGTACCGCCGAGTACAACCAGTCGCTCTCACAGCGCCGTGCACAGGCTGTCTATGACGCTCTTACCAAGAATTACGGCATCAAGGGCAACCGCCTCTCGATCGATGCCGAGGGTAGCTCGGTTCAGCCTTACAGCACCAACGATTGGAACCGTATAGTGATTTTCGCTCCACAGGAATAACATACTTATAATACCGAAAAGGGGGGCTGCGGCGTTATGTCTGCGGCCCCCCTTTTTTAATTATTTAATTGGGAATTAGGAATTAGGAATTTTTTTTGGGGCTCGGGCCTTGTACCTTTCCTGGGTTAACGCGGCAAGCCGCGTCCCTACAAGCCTCGTACCCCGGGCCTCGTACCTCGCACCTTGGGCCTAAAAGCGTATCGCAGTGACAGGCCGGAGGCCTGCTAATATCGTTAACCGCGGGCGCTTGTCGCCCGTGGTAAGCCCCCAAAACAAAACCACGACCCCGGCGGGGTCGAACTTCCTCGAACCTCGGGCCTTGTTGTATCTCTGCCGGGTTAACGCGGCACGCCGCGTCCCTACAAGCCTCGAACCCCGTACCTTGGGCCTTGGACCTTAATTTTTTTGGGGAAATGTTTGCGTAACTAAAAAATTAGTTTTAGCTTTGCGGTGTGAACTAATTTTTTAGTTGAGTATGGCAAAGAAAGGGCGTAAAAAATCGATTCTCACTCCTCGTGAGGAAGAAGTGATGCAGATGCTGTGGGATAATGGTCCGCAGTTCGTGAGGCAGCTTGTGGAGCGTTATCCCGACCCGCGACCGCATTTCAACACGGTGTCGACCGTGATAAGAGGTCTCGAGGAGAAGGGGTATGTGGAGCACGAGGCGGTGGGCGGTTCGTTCCGCTACAGTGCTGTCAAGGCTAAGGAGGAGTTCAGGGAGCGTTCGCTCATGCAGCTCGTCAAGGGGTATTTCAACAACAGCTACCTTGGTGCCGTTTCGGCGCTCGTCGAGGAGGAGAAGGTTACCGTCGACGAGCTGAAGGAACTTATTTCAATGATCGAAAACAACAAGGAGTGATGGGAAGCTGGATAAGTTATACTTTTGTGGCGGGGCTCGTGCTGCTGGCGTTGTATCTCGTGTACAACTGGTTGCTGGCTTCGGATAATCAGCCCCGGTTTAACCGCGTGGTGCTTCTGGCAAGCTATGCGATGGCTGCGGTATTGCCGCTCGTTGACTTTGGGCCGGTGAATGATATTAAGAATGCTACGGGAGAGGTTGTCGCTGAAATGCCTGTCATGAACGTGATTGTAGATGAGGCTGATGCAGCGGTGGCGCTGTGGCCCTATATTATAATATGTGTATATGTGGCCGGCGTGCTGGGCGTGGCGGTTATGACTGTCAGGGCGTTGGTGGTTCTGTCGCGACTCGTAGGGAGGTCCGACAAGATGGCGTGTGGACGTTATACCCTTGCTGTGGTCGATGACGAGTCGATAGCTCCGTTCAGTTGGCGCAGGTATATAGTGATGAATCGCAGTGATTACAATGAGAATCGCGACATGATTATCGCTCACGAGACGGCTCACCTTGACCGTCGCCATCGCTATGACCTTGTGCTGGCGCGTGTGTTTGAGATGGCGGTGTGGTATAATCCGGCGGTGTGGCTTATGACGCAATCGCTGCGCTCGGTTCATGAATTTGAGGCAGATCGTGCCGTTATGGCTCATGTGGGCAATGCGCGCGATTACCAGATGTTGTTAATAAAAAAGGCTGTGGGCAGAAGTTTTCCAGTCCTTGCCAACAGCCTGAATCATAGTAATCTTAAAAAACGTATCACCATGATGCTAAAACCAAAATCACGCAAGTCGCGCCGGGTGCGCGCCCTTGCACTCGTTCCTGCAGTGGCCGTGGCCCTGCTCAGTGCCAATATCCCCTTTGTAGCCAGCGCGCTCGACACGATGTCGGCCACCTCGATAGGGCTTGACTCAGGCAGCAAAGATAGTAAAAACTCTGAGAATGAGCAACCGAAAATCTATGTCGATGGCAAGCTGAATACTGACGGTATGAAGTCGGTCGATCTTGAGATGATAAAGGCTATTTCGGTGACCAAGGCTGGTGAGATATTCATCGAACTTTATAAACCGGGCGAACCGCGCCCGCCACGCGACGAGAATTATCCAAAAAATTTAGAGGAACTTAAAGTCGTGTCGGTTAAGTCGGCGGCTGAGGAAGATAAGGTGTTCGATCAGGTTGAACAGATGCCTCAGTTCCCCGGCGGAGACGCTGAGATGATGAAGTTTGTGATGGAAAATATACAGTATCCCGAGAGCGAGAAAAGTCGTGTAGGCAAGTTTAGGGTAATCGTCAAGTTTGTGGTAGGTAAGGATGGCGCTGTGCGGGATGCCAAGATACTGCGCAGCCAGGGTGAGGCATTTGATGCCGAGGCTCTGCGCGTCGTAAACTCGATGCCCAAGTTTACTCCCGGCCGTCTCAACGGGGAGCCTGTGTCGGTTAGCTACGTTCTGCCTATCCAGTTCCAGATCAATGATAAAGAAGACTGAGGAGAAGAAGACTATAGTTAATAGTTTATAGACTACAGTTAGTAGCTTATAGTTTTTTGCTACTGCATTAGACATAATAGAGTGTGGCGTGGCTTGTGAAGGCTGCGCCAAACTTTTTTTTAATTAGGAATTGGGAATTAGGAGTTAGGAATTTTTTTGAGGGGATTTCTCCGGCGGGTGGCTTGTGTGCTGACTGTGGATTTTTTTTGTGGGGGTGGGGAAAAGTGTGTAGGGATTGGTGTTTTTGGGATAAAATGTGTTATCTTTGCGACGAAAGTATGGCGCAAGGTGGTTCACATACAGACTTTTTCGTTTTTAGATTCAGTGTCGCGATTGCTGTGATACTGGCCTTGCTGTGTACCGTCGCCGACTACTGGGTTAACAATATGACTTATCCTATATTTGACTCGTCGACCAAGCTGGCAGCTATTAGCTGGCTAAGACGTTCGAGTAAGGAACCGTCGAATACTGACGTCAACCTGTTGATGGTCAATGTGGCTTATGACAAGGCTTTCGTGCCTGTTGTTGATCCTCTGTTCGGTGACACAATAGGCGTCAGGGCGATAACCGACCGTAACAAGCTTCTCGAACTTATGAAACGTATCGAGGGCGCCGATTATCGCTACCTGTTTGTTGATGTGAGATTTGAGAGCGGCGATGATACGCCGGTTGACTCGGATTTGTTTGCTCGTTTTGTCGTTGCTCCTCGACTGTCGATATCGACTCACAGGGCGACGGCCGGTTATGACTATGAGATAGCCGATTCGGCGCTGCTTGCTTGTGCCGGATACAGTGATTACCGACACTGGAAGTTTGATAATTTTTCTCACTACGAGCTGTTGCAGGATGGTAATGCCTCGGTAGCGCTGCAAATGTATAGGGAGATAACGGGCGGAGATGTATCGGAGCGCCCGATGTGGTATACATCTAACGGGCGGTTGTGTTACAACTCTATCTTCTTGCCTCTCACGTCGAAACATGTTCCGCTTGATGATGCCGAGGACAGCGGGCTGTCGAACTATGAGGATTTTGACGAGGTGTCGTTCTTGAATCTCGGTTTTGATGTGCTGCAGATGATGACCACTGAGGAGTTAAGGTCGCTGGTGCGTGACAAGATTGTGGTCGTGGGTGACTTTGACAATGACCGGCATCTTACTTATGCCGGTGAGGTATCGGGCCCGATGCTCACTTACTATGCCTTCAAGGAGCTGTCGGCCGGTCATCACTATGTGTCGGCAAGCTATATGGTGGCTCTATTCATGATGTATCTCGTGATGGCGCTGGTGATACTGACGCGCAAGCCGTGGTATAGTGCTATGTTTGACCGTGTGGGGCTTAAGCTCAAGCCGGTGAGGTATATGCTGTCGCTGATAGGCACGTCGATAGTGTTTACGGCGGCTATCATAGTGTTTTATATGATATGGGGCGTCTCGCTGCAGGTGTTTGTGCCGGCAGCGTTACTCGGCGTGCTCTCGATAGTGGTGAGCGTCAAAAAATATTTGGAAGAAATTAAAGATAAAATAAACAGCAATGAAAAGGATTATGATGTTGGGAGTGGCGTTGACAGTAGCTGTAACGTCGCTCAGCGCAAAGACGTATCGAATAACGAGGCTTAATGAAAGCCCGATAACGATAGGTGGACGGCAGCTGGTCGTAAACAAGACTTTTGACAGCGCCGATGCTATAAAATGGAAAAGCGATAACCAGGTGATGCAGGTTGTCGATACCGAGACGGGCAAGAGCTATGTGGCCCGCAAGCGTGTGAATCGCGGTGCCAAGAGCAACATGACGATTGCCGATTTCCTGGTACACACGAGCAACGGATCGACCCGCGGCACCAACGGCAAGGGTATTCCCGAGTTTACGCGCTCGGAGGTGAGCGGCGACTTTCCCGAGCGCCGTGCTGCACTCGTGATAGGTAACTCCAATTACTCGGAGCTGGCTCCGCTGCGCAACGCTCAGAGTGATGCTGTGGCTGTGAGCGACAACCTGCTGTCGCTTGGATTTGATGTGATGCAGTTGTATGAGTGTGACGGTAGTGATATGAAGACGGCTCTCACTGAGTTTTGCCGCAATGCCGGCTCGTATGATTTCATCCTGTTTTATTATGCCGGTCATGGTATTCAGGATGAGGGGCACAACTACCTCGTTCCCGTGGATAAAGCGCTTGAGTTCAAGAGCGAACTCCGTGACTGTCTCGAGTGTGACGATGTGGCTCAGCGATTTGACGCCATGAGTGCCGAGAGCCGCATGATTATTCTTGATGCGTGCCGCAACACGAAGAAAACGTGGTCGCGCAGCGCCGACGAGGGCCTGGCTCGCATGGAACCGGGACGAGGATCGGTAATACTTTTTTCGACCGAGAGTGGGCGCGTGGCACAGGATGGCGAGGGGGATCACAGTCCTTTCGCAACCGCTCTGCTCGACAACATTACGAAACCGGGAGTAAATTTCTCGGATGTAATAAATGGCGTTGTTAGAGATACTTACAATGCTACCGCCAAGAAGCAGTATCCCATGCAGATGGGTGCGCTGCTGTCAAACTTCTGTTTTAACTCTACAGGAGCAGCTTCTCCTGCCGGTGTGCAGACGGCTCAGACTTCTACCGTAGAGCCCCGCCGTCAACCCGAAGCCCGGCCTCAAAAACCTGCTTACCAGCAAACCAAGAGTGTTTCGACACTTGAAATGCGTCCCATCGTGACAAGGGTTTCAGGCGACAAATGCATCATGGAGTTTGTCTTAGTAAATACCGGTCGCAAGCTTAATGAACCATTTATTCTTGATCGCGAGAGTACCTATTCTCAGATTTTTGATTCGGAGGGAAACCAATATCCGTTCAATAGTTTTGGCGGACCTTACAATTGCTTCCGTTTTGGACCTTTACCGGCAGGTATTCCTGTGCGCAAGCGTTTAGTTATAAAGGAATTTGATCCTTCTGCAACTGCGCTCAGTGTTGTTCATTTCAATTTGCGTGATACCGGTAACGGTGCCGCTTATGGGTGTGGGCAGATAGAGTTTAAAAATGTACCGATAGGTTTGAATGAACCTTTTCCAAATATGCAGACTGGCCCCGCCAATCAAGTTTCTATAACAGCGGCTGATATTGATGTCAAAATCAAGTCGGCTTCCATATCAGGAAATGTTGCTACTATCAATCTTTTAGTAACTAATAATTTAGGAAGACATCTTGAACCTAATATTCTTAGAGAAGAGCCAATGACGAATTATAGCTATGTGACAATGGCTGTGGATGACAAGGGTAATGTAATATTATTGGATGATATAGAATTTTCGCCATGGCAACTCAGTTTCCCTTCGGGTGTGCCGGTTAAGATCACTGTGAAAATCGGAAATTTGGATCCCGAGGTACGTACTCTACCTTTTGTTGGAATTACTATGCGTAACCTTGATCCTGACTCCAGCTATGGGACCGCTTTTCTCACATTGAGAAATGTTGAGCTTTGAGAATTGAGCGGGAGTTCGACCCCGATGATGGTTCACGCGGCGCGGGCCTTGGGGCCTGGAACCTTGTGCCTCGTACCTTGAACCTCGAACCTTGTGCCTCTCCCGGGTCCACGCGGCACGCCGCGTCCCTACAATTGGCGGGCGTCGCGCCCCGGACCTCGTACCTTGAACCTCGAACCTCGAACCTTGCACCTTGCACCTTGAACCTCGAACCTTGTACCTCGCACCTTGGGCCGCGGGCTGTCAGTCGAGGCCGAAGCAGTGGTGGACGGCGGCGCGGATGCGGCGGGCGGGCTCGCCGTCGTCGCGCAGGAGTTTGAGGATGTAGCGCAGGTAGCCGTCTTTGTTGCCCAGACCCAGGAGCGGGGCTACGTTGCTGCCGGGGAGCATCGATTTGCGGTTGTAGACGCGTAGCACTCCGTCGTAGTCGCCGGCCGAGATGTAGCCTTTGAATTCGCGGCAGAATTCTTCGTAGAGTCGCCGGGGAGCTATCTCGTCGACGAGTCCGGCCATGTGTTTTTCGAGCTGGTCGATCGATGAGAAGCGTCCGTCGATGCGGTATTCGACAGTACGTTTTACGCGGTGGCGGGTGTGCATGAGGGCCTGTTGCTTGTATTCGCCGGCAAACATGTTGATGATGGCCTGCCTGACGCGCTTGGCTACGTGGTTTTCGTTGCGTCCGCGGGCCATAGCGGCTGCTCTTACTACTTCGTCGAGCAGGAGGATGTTCTCGATCTCGGCTACCGATGGTACCATGATGTTTTTGCGACGCAGGTACTCGACCTCGGCCTGGTCGCGACGGTCGCGGTCGACGATGCCTGTCGATGCCAAGTGGTGGAAGGCGTTGAGCTCGTTGAACGTGCGCGTGGCCTCGATGACTTTGTTGCAGCTGCCGAGCGACTTGACGGTATAGTCCTTGAAGATGAGTGGATAGAGCTGGGCGTCGATAGAGTGGATGCCGTCGCCCTCAATGAAGAGGACAGGCTTGCGGGCGCCCATGATGGCCATGTACATTTCCTCGCCGAGGGGTGAGCCGGGCGGGAGAATAGAGTAGTCCCATGCTACTGAGGCCGGGTCGTAGTTCTTGACCCACACGGTGGCCGAGCCGGGGCGCGAGGAGGCAAACTCGAGGTCGTGGGTGGTGTAGACCATCGTGACGTCGGGGCGCATCTGCTCGAGGCGGTTCCACAGCGAGAGCATCACGGTGGGGTGGAGGAACATCTCGGGGCTGTCGACGAGGACGACCGATCGTGACGGGGCGTAGAGCATGGCTCCGCCCAGGTAGAGCACGGCGCGCTCGCCGTCGCTTAGTCGTGCGGCCGCATAGCTCTCGTCGTCGCCGTTGCGCATGAATCGCAGGCGCTCGCTCTCGATGAGCATTTTGTTGCCGGGATAGATCTCCTGCCATAGCTCGATGAGGCGGTCGAGGCGGGTGACGCCGAGCGAAGCGTCGGAGTTGCCCGAGGCACGTGAGAGCTTGTAGGATATAAGGTTGGCCATCTCGTCGTGGAGCAGTAGCGCCATGAGGCGTTCAAACTCGGTCTCGCCGCCGAGCGTGACACCGGCGTGGCTGTGGAGCTTGCTCACGGAGCCCTCGTCGGCCTCGGCACCGCCCACGTAGAGAGCGTTCAGCGCCGAGATGCGAAAAGCTTTTTCGCCCAGCTGGCGAGCGAGAGCGGCAGCAAATCGCGACTTACCGCTACCGTTGGCACCGATTATCACCAGCGACCTGGCACACAGCGGTATGTCATGTTTAGCGTTGTCGAGCGACGGAGGAAGATTGAAGTTGATAGCCATAGTATAATAAGAGCCGGTTCGACAATAAATGTTAATGCCAAAAAGATGCAATCATAAGGTAACTTCCGCTCCGGAAATAGCATTTATCGTAGAACCCATATTTATATTTTGTTAATACTTTAATTTCATTTACTGAGCAGGTAGTTTAATTGTCGAACCGGCTCTAAGTTTCTTACAAATATACACATCAGCAGGCAACTTTAGGGTTGCTAATGAAAAAAAATGACTATTTTTGCATAAAACTGACCAATTTTTACCATTATTATGGCTAAACAAGAATATGTATTGAAAAACAGGGAGTGGCTTGTGGCTAAGGCCGGCGAGCCGGGAGTCAACAGTCTTGACCGTGGCGTGCTTTATAAGGTTATCAAGCAGGGTAACAAAGGAGGTGCGTCGCCGGGGCGCAACAGTGTGGTGACGGTTCACTATACGGGCCGCACAATCAACGGTAAGCAGTTTGACAGCAGCCGCGGTGGAACACCACTCGCTATGCGACTACGTGACCTTATCAATGGCTGGATTATCGCGTTGCCTCACATGCACGTTGGCGACCGCTGGGAGGTATATATTCCTGCCGAGCAGGGATATGGCCGCTTCTCGCAGCCGGGCATTCCGGGAGGCTCTACTCTTATCTTCGATATCGAGCTGTTGGAAGTGGCGTGAGTTTTAGGGAAAGAAATTAGTTTATAGTTAGTAGTTTATAGTTTATAGTTTTTAGTTTATAGTTTGTGGGTGTACTGTTATACTAAAAAAGCGTGCTTTCCTTATCGGTAGCACGCTTTTTTAGTAATGGGGAGGAGTGGGTTATTTAATCAGCACCTTTGTGGCTTTTGAGCCTTGGCGCTTGATGTAGATACCGTTGGCGGGATTCTCTACGCGAATGCCTTGCAGGTTGTAATACTCGACGGGAGCATCGCTGTCGTCGGTGTCGACAACAACGTTGTCAATACCCGATGTTTCGACGTCAAATTCTTTCACGCCCTCGGGGGTGTAGTAGCGGTAGCTGATGCTGCGTGTGCCGAGGAGTGAGCCGGCGGCAGTGTTGGTTACGAAAGGTTTCTCGGCATTAGCAACACGAGCAGGAGCTTTGGATGCACCGGCCTGGCCAAGGAGTTCCTCGCCGTTGAGAACGTTGAAGAATTTGATCTCTTTGAAAACGTAGGTTGCATAGTCGCCGGCACCAAAGTTGACGTGAACGGCGAGTGTACCGTTGGCGGGCTTGCCGTAGAAGTCATACTCGTAGACAACGAAGCGCTCGCTGTTAATCAGATAACGGGTTGAGTAACCGCCCTGCTCGAGAGGCTCTTTAGTCGTCGGGTTGACGTCCCAAGGTTCGTTTGCACCGGCGCCACCGTCAACGAGGACTTTTTCTTCAGGTATTTCGGCGATAGTCTCTCCTTCATTCTCCCATTTGTAGAACATGCTGTGATGAACGGGATAATTGGGTCCAACCTCGTTGTCGCTTACTCCATTGAACGAAGTAGCCCATGCACTTGTATTGTTGACTGCTGATGCGTAAACATTGGGTATTTCGTTCACGCCGGGCTGAGCGTGACGGCCACGATACAGAATCTGGAATACCATGCGGAAGCGTACGGGATGGTTGGCATCTGAGCCGTCGATCTTGGTAGGATCGGCATAGAACGACAGCTGCATTCCCTGAGTTTTATTGATGGTTGTGTTAGGCCAGCTGCAGCGATAGTGGCCGGGGCTGTAGTTCTGAGTGTAAACGAGGCAGTTGCCAACGAGTTCAGAGGGGTGTTTACCTATGGCAAAGGCTTTGGTGCGGTCGGTCAACAGGCCGTCGGCATCCTGCTTGTCAAGAGCTACACCGGCAAGATGCAGAGCGGTAACCTGACCGTCGGCATCCATATTTTCCTGCTTGTAGATGCCTGCTGGAGCAGTCCATGTTCCGCTTGTTGTGGTAGCGGGGAGTTCGGCGAATTTCCAGGCTGAGCCCACTTCGTATTTGTCAAAGTCGTAGCCGGCAGGTGTTACATCCTCGAGTTCGGCAAAGATGTGGGGAGCGATGGTAACCTTGAACGTGTTGAGGCTGAGAGCAATGTCGTAGTTGCCGGGTGCAACAGTCCAGTTGTTGGCCGACTGATAGAAAGTGTCTTCGCCTTCGATCTCTGTTCCGTTGATATAGGCACCGAAGTCGGTGGCGTCAGCGACGAAAGCAAACTGTGCTGCATCAGTACCGGTAAGGCTCACGTTAGTTATTTTGTAAATGCCTTTATTCCCAGCTATTTCTATGCGACCGTCGGTTTCGCCGTCAATGTTGCCAACGAGATAAACATGTTCAGGCTCGTCAATGGCGGGACGAGGAGTCTCGGTCGTGGCTGTGATAGTTTTTTCGTTGAGGTCAACTATAAAGTGCCATTTGCCGATCCAGGGAGTCTTGATATTATCGGCATTGCCGGGATAGAGGGGAAGAGTCTTGGAATTGCCAAGAACGTTGGGATTGGTAGCGTTCAATTCATTTGTATGCCATGCACAACCCTCGGCCTTGAAAGCAGCCGAGCCACCGTTAGTGCGTGGATCCATCGTTGTCATCTTGAAGTATGTGCCATCAAGGTTGGGAGACTCTGATGAGTCGATGTCAAATGAATAGATATTGTTTTTGCCGGGTGTAGGTCTAACAACAATTGGATTAAAGAAATCCCAATCGTTTGCAGCTTTGCCTACAATGTAAAGGTTGGGTTGGTCGGGATCAACCCAGTCGGCGGGCTTTTCGGGCACGGCAGTAAATTCATTACCTGAGAATGACGGTGCTGTAGCGGGATCGGAACCCTCGGAACCCTCGGCTTCTACTTTAACAGGTATAGACGCGGTGATGCCGTTATAGCTTGCAGTGAGAGCGAAGTAGCCCGACTCGGGAGCAATCATTTTACGGTTTGACTCGTCAAACTTAGCTTCGGGAGCAGAAAGGGTGTAGTTTTGCAGGCCTGTTGAAATAAGGACGCCATATTTGTTGTAAGCGTATATAACGGGCTGATAACCACGACCGGGTTTGATTGAGAGGGCTTTGTCGACAAATTCGATGCTTGCTACCTCACGATCTTCGGGGGCATTGGTAACAGCGAAAAGACCGTTGGCAACAGAGCGAGTGAAGCCACCAAGTGCTATTCCTTGCACGCGGCTACGCTGGCCGAGATTCTCGACAAACATAACTGATGAGCCGCCGCCGTCAAGGTTAAGGGCAGTATTGCAACCTAAAGAAGCAAGAACATCACCAAACTCGACAATTGTCATACCGTTTGTACCCTCGCTGTCTTTCTCTTCGACAACAGCCATAATGAATTTGGTTTTATCAGCGCTATAACCTACGGCTGTACGGGCACGCGCTTTTGAGGCAGAAATATCTGAGGGTACTTTAGCGGGAAGATCCTGTACAATACCATCTTTTACAGTGATTCCCCAGCCACCGAGAAGTTCACGGGCTGATGTTTCAACACCATCGGCCTTGAATGGAAATTTTATTTTAACAATATCGCCTGGTTTTAGGGCGTCAAGTTTTCCATCGGTACGTTTTGAGCCCACACCACTTAGAACAAGTCCGGGGTGAGGTATTGCCATATTACCGGCAGTGGCCATACGGTTTACCATGAACTCGGCCTCATTTCCATAAATCGTGTTGGTTTCTACAGGAAGAAGTTCAGCCTCATTACCCCATTGGTTGGTTTTTGTATGACCTTCATTTTCATTTTGATAGCCATAAAATTTATTATATGCGATGATACATTCATCCCAACGACCATTATTGGCAGTAAGCTCAGTCTCTACTGCACCGCTTGGATAAACCACTGTTCCTACTTTATAATGGTTGTACTCGATATTTTCGGCTATAGTAGGAATACCATCTTTGCCAATGATGAGGTAATTGCTTAAAATATTGCCTGATAATGTCGCAGCTGCTGTAACGAATGCCCCATCTTCAATCAATGCACCACAGGGTATTGACTGTTTAGCTTCAAGTCCGGCAAAGTCACCGTTGATACCTACGAAGTAGTGATTCTGATATGACGTGCGATCGGCCATCATACCTTTCACGGTCTGTGGTTTGCCATAAGAGCATTGACTTGCTACACCTGTCTTGATTGTCACATACTTGTTAGTTAAGTCTGATGTTGTGTATGTGACAGTAGAGGTTCTACCGCTGCCATAAGACAACTTGATTTGGGTTTGGGTAGTGCCCGGACCTACGGTTGCGTGGTATAGGGTATCAACCTTTACTTCGCCTAACTTCTGGGTGTTCCAGGTGGCTTGGGCCATGAGCGGGCCTGTGCCTATGAGGGCGGAGGCCAACATGAGGTAGATTTTCTTCATGCGATATTAGAAATTGGTTAATAATATAGATGTAAGTTAATTAGTCTCTACTGGTCTATGCTTTTTTAAATTGGAGGGAGGTATGGGGCAAATTTATGAAAAATTTTTATAAATAATGCAAGTTTTTTAAAGTTTTTCTTTATGGGGGGGGGTAAATGCTTGGTGGTTAATTAGTTAATAGTTGATAGTTGCTGGTTGATAGTTGGTGCCTGGTCGTGGGTATGGGAAGGGCAGCCTGCGAGCGTCGCGCTCTGGGGCTGCCCAGGATTTTTTGTCCCTTAAATTATTATTTTGAAGCCTTTTTTGTGGGGAAGTTGTTGAGTTTCAGGGATACATGCCGGAGGCATGTCCCTACGTTTGGCGGTTTTTTTGTGGGGTGTGGGGGACTCGGGCCTTGTACCTCGGACCTTGTACCTTGAACCTTGAACCTCTCCCGGGGTTTACGCGGCACGCCGCGTCCCTACCGCCAGCGGGCCTGGGGTTAGTTGGTGCGGATGGTGGCTACGCCGCTCTTTTCGACTGTGCGGGTGTGGGCGTTGAGGTTGCGGGCTGAGATTTTTGAGGCTCCGCTTGCGCTGTAGTCGGCGTGTTCGCATTTGCCTGATACTACGATGTTTGCTGCGCCTGATGATTCACATTCTACTTTGGTGGAGTCGATGGAGCTGATGTTGACATTGGAGCCTCCTGATGATTCGGTTTCTATTTTGTTGCAGATCACGCTTCCTACTGTGACGTTGCCGGCTCCCGAGGTGTCGATGTCGAGGGTTGTGCATGTGAGTCGGTTAATCTCGGCCGAGGATCCGCCTGAGAGGTTGAGTTCGCATTCATCGCAGTCGACTGCCGGGCTGTCGAATTTAGATGCTCCTGATAGATTGACTGATAGGTTGGTGCATGTAAAATTGCCGAAATTGAAGGTTGCGGCTCCGGCTCCTCTAATAGTGAGTCGTTCTGCTCCGAACTTACCTTTGACTGAGAATTTGGCTGCGCCATTTCCTATGAGTGAATGTATGTTGGGTACTGTGATGCTGATTTTGATCGGGGGGATGTTGTTGCCGCGGAAGTTGCGGGTGAGGGATATTCCAAGTATTTGACCCCTAGAGGAAAACCGGGTGGCTTCGATCATCTCGGCTGTCGATGTGATTTCGACCTTTTGGGGGCCTTGTTTGATCTCGATGTCGAAGATGCTGCCGGCATCTATGCATGAGAACTGGCTGTTGAGATTGACGGTGCTGGTGATGATGGGGTCGGCCGGAGCGACTGAATGTGCTGCGGGTTTTGATGCGTGGCATGATGTGGCCGGGAGGATGAAGGCGGCTACGAGCAGGAGTGGGATGAGTCGTTTAAGCATAGCGTATAATTTTTTGTTAGTTCTGTCTATTAGACGTTACGAGGCGTGATTTTGTGACAAAAAATTTATTCTTACACTAATGCTGCTATGTCGGCGGGGGTGTGGGCTATGTGGATGGCTGAGTGCTCGCGGAGTTCGGACTCGGGGCGGAATCCCCATGTGACGCCTACGCTTTCGAGGGAGGCGTTGCGTGCTGTGTCCATGTCGACGCCCGAGTCGCCTACGTAGAGTACCTGTGAGGGTTCGACGCGGGCTTTGTGCATGATATCGTGGACGATGGCGGGGTCGGGTTTGGTGGGGCGCGGGTCGCGCTGTCCTTCGACGGCTACCCAGGGGATGAGGGGGAAGTATCGTGAGATGAGTCGGGTGACTGCTTCCTGGTATTTGTTGGATGCTACGGCTAACAGGATGCCGCGTTCGGTGAGGTCGGTGAGCAACTGTGGGATGCCGGGGTAGGGGCGGGTGAGGTCCATGCAGTGTGGGCCGTAGTAGGAGAGGAAGTGTTGGCGTGCCTCCATCACGGTGGCTTGGTCGCGTGCCTGTGGTGGCAGGGCGCGTTCGATGAGGCGGGTGATGCCGTTGCCTACCATGAAGGGGTAGGATTGTAGCTCGTGGGTGGGGTAGCCCATGGCTTGGAGGGCGTGGTTGCAGGCTTGGCCGAGGTCGGCAATGGTGTCGAGCAGGGTGCCGTCGAGGTCAAATATTACGAGTCGTTTCATTATGGAGTGCTTTTGTGGGGGCAAAGGTAGTTATAAAATTAGGAATTGGGAATGTATCGTCCTGAAAAAAGTTGACTCGGAAAAGGTTGATGATTATGTTTGATTAC
>CANDNO010000045.1 GCA_947386115.1 uncultured Muribaculaceae bacterium | reverse complement strand
CCGAATTCTTCAAACAAATCGCTAATTTTGCACTTGCCAGTTGAACCTGCAGGCGCCTATCTGCTGTTTGTTATGATGCGGTATTGTTGTTTGGCTATGGCGATTTCTAAAAAAATGTTGTAACTTTGCAGGTCAATAACATCGATATAAAAATTACACATTAAGATATATGGAAAGACAGGTTCGTGTTCGTTTTGCCCCGTCGCCTACGGGACCGTTACACATTGGCGGTGTGCGCACTGCTTTGTACAACTACCTTTTTGCCCGCCGCAACAACGGCGTGATGATTCTTCGTATCGAGGATACCGATTCACAGCGTTTTGTGCCCGGTGCCGAGGATTATATTATCGAGTCGCTTAAGTGGCTCGGCATAGGAATCGACGAGGGAGTGGGCCACGGTGGTCCTCACGGGCCCTACCGCCAGAGCGAGCGTCGCGACATTTACCGCATCTATGTCAAGCAATTGCTCGATGCCGGCAAGGCTTACATCGCCTTTGACACCCCTGCCGAGCTTGAGGCGGCCCGTGCATCGAAACCCAACTGGCAGTATGACGCCACAACCCGCATGTCGATGCGCAACTCGCTCACAATGCCGGCCGATGAGGTTAAGTCGCTCATCGACAACGGCGAGAAATATGTAGTGCGTTTCCTCATAGAGCCCGGCCGTGACGTCGAGGTCAATGACCTGGTGCGCGGAAAGGTGACAATCAATTCGAGCGTTCTCGACGACAAAGTCCTGTACAAGAGCGCTGACGATCTGCCCACCTATCACCTTGCCAACATCGTCGACGACCACCTTATGGAGGTATCGCACGTTATACGCGGTGAGGAGTGGCTCCCCTCGGCTCCGCTGCATGTGCTTCTGTACGAGGCATTCGGCTGGACCGACACCATGCCTCAGTTTGTACATCTGCCCCTGCTGCTCAAACCCGACGGCAAGGGCAAGCTCTCGAAGCGTGACGGCGACCGCCTCGGCTTCCCGGTGTTCCCCCTCGAGTGGCACGATCCTGCCAGCGGTGCCATTTCGGCCGGTTATCGCGAGAACGGCTATCTGCCCGAGGCTGTAGTCAATTTCCTCGCTCTTCTTGGCTGGAATCCCGGCGATGATACCGAGATCATGTCGATGGATGAACTCATCAACAAGTTCTCGTTCGAGCACTGCTCCAAGGCCGGTGCAAAGTTCGCGTTTGAGAAGGGCAAATGGTTTAACCACCAGTATTTGCAGGAACTCGACGACGCTACTCTCGCCCGGCTTTTCAAGCCCGTTCTTGAACAGCACGGCGTCAATCCCGCCGACTATAGCGACGAGTACATAGCTCGCGCCGTGGGTATGGTGAAGAGCCGTATCAACTTTGTCAGCGACCTTTGGGACCAGGCAGGCTTCTTCTTCGCCGCCCCTACCGAGTATGAGCCCAAGGCTGTCAAGAAACGCTGGAGCGAGGATATGCCCCGCATCATGAGCGAGCTCATCGAGGTGCTTCGCGCCATGCCGTCGTGGAAGTCGGCCGAGGCCGAGCCTGTCGTGCTTGGCTGGATTGCCGACAATGGCTATCACCTTGGCAACGTTATGAATGCGTTCCGTCTCACGGTTGTAGGCGAGTGCAAGGGCCCCCACATGTTCGACATCACCGAGCTGATGGACCCCGAGGAGACAATCCGACGCATCGAGGCCGGCATCGAGCGTATCAAGCTTCCCGAATAATATTCCCGAGTCATGAACCGTATATTGCTTTTTGCCGCCATGCTGTTGTCGGCAACGGGTTTTGTAGCGCGTGCTCAGCAGCTTGAGTGGAGTGTCGACTTCAACACCGTCTTCGATAATCGCGAGGGTGACAGCAAGATGACCGACACCCGCACGTTCTTCCACACACAGCTGTCGCCCGAGATCGGTATCTCGATGCTTGACGGCACTCACCGCCTCATGGGCGGCGTGGTCTGGACCCAGCCCATAGGCTGCGAGTGGTACGGCAAGCGGGTTTCGCCTACGCTTTACTATCGTTACAAGGGCGGTCGTGGCTGGAGCATGGCTATGGGTATGTTCCCCCGCACGCTCATGCACCGTCAGCTGCCCAATTATGTGTGGAGCGACTCGGTGTACTACACCCAGCGCAATATACGCGGTTTCATGGCTACCTATGAGGGTTCCGACGGCTACTTCGAGGCTGTTGTCGACTGGCGTGCCATGCAGTCAAGGACGCGTCGCGAGGCTTTCAATATTATTGCCCACGGCGAGTGGCAGCGCCCCGACGCTCTGTTCCTTGCCGGTGGTGTGGCTGTGATGAACCATTTCGCGCTCACGTCCGATCCTACCCCCGACGAGCATATCGTCGACAACTTCCTTGTCAACCCCTACGTGGGTTTCGATTTCACTCCACGCACGAGTCTCGACAGTCTCACGGTGAGGGTAGGTGCCCTCTCGTCAATTACCCGCAACCGCGCCTACGACAAGTGGAAGATGCCTGTTGGCGCCTGGCTCGACATCACCCTGCAGTGGCGTTGGCTCGGCTGGCACAACACCACCTATGTGGGCGGAAAGCTGTTCCCGTATTACAGCGAGTTTGGCGCGCTGCTCGATCAGGGCGAGCCATATTACCGTTCGTCGTGGTACAACCGCACGGCGGTCTACGGCACTATCCTCAATAACAGTTTCATGAACCTGCGGGCTTCGCTCGACTTTAATCTCGCCAAGGATAATTTTACGTTCTATCAGCGACTTATCCTACGCGTCTACATCGACAGCTCTTTCAAGAAGCTCCCAAAAAACTACAAACTCAAACAGGCATTCCTATAGCCATGAATATATTTTACAATGCTGCCATGCACCTTATGCGCGGCGGTGCTGCTCTCGGTTCTCTCAAATCGGCAAAACTCAAGAAAATGCGTCAGGGCCAGCAGGCCACGATGGATTATCTTGCTGACAAATTCTCGGCCAACGACCGCCCGGTGTGGATTCATGCCGCATCGCTTGGTGAGTTTGAACAGGGACGTCCGCTCATAGAGCGCATTCGCCGTGAGTTTCCCGGTCGTAAGATTCTGC
Source organism: uncultured Muribaculaceae bacterium (assembly GCA_947386115.1). Taxonomy (GTDB): domain Bacteria; phylum Bacteroidota; class Bacteroidia; order Bacteroidales; family Muribaculaceae; genus JAAVFS01. The sequence goes on along the minus strand of CANDNO010000045.1, from coordinate 18,457 downwards.
TGTCGTTCTTCTCTCCGTCGGGCTACGAAGTGCGCAAGAATTATCCCATGGTCGATGCCGTCTGCTATCTGCCGTTTGATACCCCAGCGCGCGCACGCCGTTTTGTGGAGTTGGTGAATCCGTCGGTCGCTATTTTCGTAAAATATGAATTCTGGGGCAATTACCTCGAGCAGCTAAGCCGTAAAAAGATTCCCACATATATTATATCGGCAATTTTCCGCCCCGACCAGGTGTTTTTCAAGCCGTGGGGCGGCACGTTCCGCAAGATGCTGCGCTGCTTCGACAAGCTTTACCTGCAGGATGATGCCTCTCAAAAACTTCTTGCCGGCATAGGTGTGACCAATACGGCCGTCGTAGGAGATACCCGTTTTGACCGTGTCACCGATATCATGAAAGCAACGACCGAGATGCCTGAGATTGAGTCTTTTGCCGGTTCCGGTTCACTCTGCGTCATTGCCGGTAGCAGCTGGCCTCTCGATGAGGATGTGTACATTCCATGGTTCAACCGCCACCCCGAGGTTAAGCTCATTATTGCTCCCCACGAGTTTGACGATGAGCGTCTTCGTGTGCTCGAAGGCAAGCTCTCCAACGGTTCGGCTCGCCTTTCGACATTCAGTGGCGACAACACCCCGCAGGCACTTATTGTGGATTGTTTCGGCAAACTCGCCGCCATGTACCGTTACTGCAATGTGGCAATTGTGGGCGGTGGCTTCGGCGCCGGAATTCACAATATCAACGAGGCGGCCGTTTATGACCTGCCTGTTATTTTCGGACCGAAATACAGCAAGTTCAAGGAGGCGGTCGATATGGTGCGTCTTGGCGGAGCATTCAGCATCAATAGCCGCGATGAGTTTGAGCGGATTATGGACACCATGCTCGACGATTCTACCCGACATCAGGCAGCCAAGATAGCCGGCGACTACGTCCGCTCACAGCTCGGTGCCACCGATGCTATCTATGCCGACCTCGCGCCCCTTTTCAGAGATCGGTAATCGTTCGGTTAACATTGTTTAACGCGTTATCTGTTGCAATACGGTCGGGCTGTGTTGTATATTTGCATTGTAAAAATATCAACATAGTTCTACGCTCTTATGAAAAACACATTCACTTATGCTCAGGTAAAAGAGCTGTTTGGCCTGCCTGATGGCGACCGCAAACAGGTAATCGAATACTGCGACAAGATCGAAAATTCCACCGAGGAGCAGGTTCTCGAAATGGAAATTGGCAAGTCGGCGCCCCGGTTGTTGCAAAATATACATCGCAAGACGCGCCGGCGCGCTCGTTCGGCCATTCGCCGACGTGAGCGCACGGTTGAAAAGCAGCGAGCCAAATCGACCGCTAATCAGGCCGTAGAAACACATAATGATATTCCCGCTGCCGACAGCAGTCTGCTCAGCAGCGGAGCACGTGCCCGCATTGCCTGGTACACAACCAATTATCACATAGACCTCGGTCGCGTCATTGACAGCTATGTCGCCCGCATCATCGAGCAGTTCAACCGCAATTATCCGGTAGAAAGTCACCGTGCCCGCCTCTGCCTGCATAGCAAGCTTGTCGAACTGACAACGAGTCGCCTCGACCCCCTCTTGCAGCGCGCATAGCAACGTATAGTATCGCCCCCAATTCCACCACAAAAAATCCAAAGTGATTATTGCAAAGATGACTTTCCCAAAATGATTATTATAAAGATGACTTTGCAAAAGTGATTATTACAAAGATGACTTTCTTAAAATGATTATTGTAATAATCAATTATATTATATGCATTAATCAGATTTGATCTTGGCCGGTAAAGCGCGCGGAGCTCTTGCACATTAGGCGCAAAAAGAGTATCTTTGTGGCTCATTCGCAAATACTAAAAAAGATACTAACAATTTACTGCAATGGCACAACAAGAAGATGTATTTAAAAAAATCGTTTCACACGCCAAGGAATACGGTTTCGTCTTTCAATCAAGTGAAATATATGACGGTCTCTCAGCTGTCTATGATTACGGTCAGAACGGCGTAGAGCTCAAAAACAATATCAAACGCTACTGGTGGGATGCAATGACCCTGCTCCACGAGAACATCGTGGGTATCGACTCGGCCATCTTCATGCACCCGACCATCTGGAAAGCTTCGGGCCACGTCGACGCTTTCAATGATCCTCTCATCGACAATCGCGATTCTAAAAAACGTTATCGCGCTGATGTTCTCATCGAGGAGGAGATTGCCAAGATCGACGACAAAATCGAGAAAGAGGTTGCCAAGGCTGCCAAACGCTTCGGCGAATCGTTCGATGCCGACCTGTTCCGCACCACCAATCCCCGCGTGCTCGAGCACAAGGCCAAGCGCGACGCCCTTCACGAGCGTTTCTCGCAGGCAATGAACGACAATAATCTCGAAGAACTCCGCCAGATCATCATCGACTGCGAGATTGTCGATCCTATCAGCGGCACCAAGAACTGGACCGACGTGCGTCAGTTCAACCTGATGTTCAAAACCGAGATGGGCTCGACTGCCGACGGCTCAATGACTGTTTACCTGCGCCCCGAGACTGCCCAGGGTATCTTTGTCAACTACCTCAACGTGCAGAAGACCGGCCGCATGCGCATCCCCTTCGGTATCGCCCAGATAGGTAAGGCTTTCCGCAACGAAATTGTTGCCCGCCAGTTCATCTTCCGTATGCGCGAGTTCGAGCAGATGGAGATGCAGTTCTTCGTACGTCCCGGCGAGGAGCTCAAGTGGTTCCAGCAGTGGAAGGAAACCCGCCTCAAATGGCACAAGGCCCTTGGCCTCGGCGATGAAAAGTATCGCTACCACGACCACGAGAAACTCGCCCACTATGCCAACGCCGCTACCGACATCGAGTTCCGCATGCCTTTCGGTTTCAAGGAGGTCGAGGGTATCCACTCGCGCACTAACTTTGACCTGTCACAGCACGAGAAATTCTCGGGCAAGAACATCAAATACTTTGATCCCGAGCTCAACGAGAGCTACACTCCCTACGTTATCGAGACCTCGATCGGCGTCGACCGCATGTTCCTCTCTGTACTCTGCTCGAGCTACGAGGAGCAGGCTCTCCCCAATGGCGAGACCCGCGTAGTGCTTCACTTGCCCGCTCCCCTTGCTCCTGTCAAGTGTGCCGTTATGCCTCTGGTTCGTAAGGACGGACTCCCCGACAAGGCCCGCGAGATTGTCAACGACCTCAAGTTTGACTTCGCCACACACTACGACGAGAAAGATTCTATCGGCAAGCGCTACCGTCGCCAGGATGCCATCGGCACCCCGTTCTGTATCACCGTCGACCACCAGACGCTCGAGGACAACACCGTCACACTGCGTCGCCGCGACTCGATGGAGCAGGAGCGCGTGAATATCGCCGACCTGCACCGCCTCATCCACGACGAGGTGAGCATCAACTCGCTTCTCCGCCGCCTCGGCTAAACCCCGAGGCCTGTGGTTAATAATGCTTAAAAGATAGCCTATTAATTATTTTTAGGCTATCTTTGAACGTTATTTAACTGACGTGTATGACCCTATGCTCCGAGGCCCGATGGCCTGAGGTTCAAGGCAATTCACTTAACTATTTGAATTTTAAAACGATGAGTAAAGTTACTAAATCAATAACCTGGGCCGTAATAGGCACGTTGCTTCTTATACTGCTGCTTGGTGGCGGTTGTACGGCATGTTCTACATATAATTCTCTTGTCACCCAGCAGGAGGATGTCGACAAGGCCTGGGGCAATGTCGAGAATCAGTATCAGCGTCGCGCCGATCTTATCCCCAATCTCGTTGCCAGTGTCAAGGGCTATGCCGCCCACGAGGCCACGACATTTGAGGCTGTGACCGATGCCCGTGCCGGCCTTGGCTCGGCTCTCGAGGCTGTAAATCGTCTCAACGCCGACAGCGCTTCGTACAGCCCCGAGGCTATGACCGCCTATACCCAGGCTCAACAGAAACTGCAAAGCGCCCTCGGCCTTTATGTGAATGCTGTACATGAGGCATATCCCGACCTCAAGGCCAACGAGAACTTCATGTCGCTGCAGGACGAGCTTGCCGGAACCGAGAATCGTATCGCAACCGAGCGCACCCGTTACAACGAGAGCGTCAAAGGATATAACGTCAACGTGCGTCGTTTCCCCAATAATATTTTCGCCGGCATGTTCGGTTTCTCTACCCGCGAGATGTTTGCAGCCGAGGAAGGTGCACAGCACGCTCCCAAAGTCGAGTTTTGATTTCGCGACCCGGAACTCTTGAACCATATCCCATTATCACATAAATAATGAAGAAATTACTCCTGTTTATACCGGCTCTCGTTGCCGGCCTGGCTTTGATAACGACCTCTTGTGATGACAAGAACACCTGGGACGATTATACAGAGTGGAGAGATGTCAACAACGATTGGCTTCTGCAGCAGGGTGCGCTGCTCGACGAAAACGGGCAGGCATTCTACAACCGCGTAGTTCCCGAGTGGAACAAGTCGGCCTATGTATATATGCACTACTTCAACGACCGCTCGCTCACCAAGGGAAACCTCTCACCGCTGTACACCAGCACGGTGAGCGTTAAATACATCGGTCGTCTGTATAACAACGAACCCTTCGACTCGTCGTTCAATGCTGTCGACAGCCTCTTTACCACTAAGCTTGGCAGTGTGATATCGGGGTGGGGCATAGCGCTCCAGGATATGCGCGTAGGCGACAGCGCCCGTGTGGTCATTCCCTATCAGCAGGGTTATGGCTCGACCTCTACAGGCTCGATTCCTCCTTACAGCGTTCTTCAGTTCGACATCAAACTCGTGGATATCCCCTACTACGAGATAAAGAACTGATTGCTTTCAAGTGTCTTACATAAAGCTTATAACAATGTGACGACTTCGCGGCCGCCACATTTGTTGCATAATAAACGCGTTATTACATGACAATGAAAAACATATTTTATTCTCTTATGGTTGCTGCAACGCTCCCGGCAGTGGTGTCGTGTGGAAGCAGTAACAATGAACCTGTTCCTCCCGTCGATGAATCGACACCTCGCACGGTGCTCGTTTACATGGTGGCGCAAAACAACCTTGCGGGCAACGGCTCGAGCGACCTTGCCGAGATGCAACAGGCCGCCCAGAATGGCCATCTCGGGAAATCACGTCTGCTGGTTTACCACGACGGACTGAATGCTGATCCCAAGCTCTACGAGATCACGCCCGAGGGGCGCAAGACGCTATGCGAGTATGACGACGTGACGATGTCGGTTGCCAGCGAGCGCTTCGAGCAGGTTATTACCGATGCAAAAGAGGCCGCTCCGGCCGAGAAGTACGGCCTGATCATGTGGGGCCACGGCACAGGATATGTACAGGACGGCATCGAGGAACCCGGCATCAACACGCTTAGCTACGGCGGCGAGTCGGTCAACAAAAAGAGCTACTGGATGAATACAACAACCATGGCCCGGGCTCTTGACGGCAAGGGTTTTGACTGGGTATATTTCGACTGCTGCTTCATGGCCGGCGTCGAGGTTGCCTATGAACTGCGCGGTGTCACCGACTATATAGTTGCATCGGCTACCGAGCTTCCCGCCGAGGGCATGCCATACCACAAGACCATCCGGCATCTCATGCCGGCACGCTCTGATCTTTCAGCGGCCGCCAAGGAGACATTCGGCCACTTTGACGCGATGACCGGCATGTATCGAACATGCACTATGTCGGTGATAAGCACAGCGGCTATGGATGAGCTCGCGCGCGTGATGCGCTCCGTTTATACTTCCACGCAGGGACTCCCTGATGATTATGCTCCCCAGTGTTATCAGACCGATGGTGACCATGACCGCTACGGATGGGCTTATTACGACCTCGAGCATTATGCCGATGCACTTGCCGGTGATGATGTCGACTCCCGTGCTCTTGTCGCGTCGGCGATGGGCAGCGCCGTTTCGGCAGCCTTTGCCACCCCTAAACTGTGGGATGAAGTCCTTCTGTCGAACCATTGCGGCCTCTCGACGTTAATAATTGAAAGCGACGCCGACCCGCAGCTTGACCGTTTCGGTTATCGCGAGCTACAGTGGTGGTCCGACGTCGTTCAAACACGTTTCAACCAGGATTGATATGTTACAGGATATACCCGCTACAACACCTCCCGCACAGGATGTCGACCTCCCTTCGGTTCACGAAGAATTGAATAATCTGTCGACGATGTCATTTGACGAGTTGATGAATCAGCTCGTAAGCAATTGTGTCAAGTTTGCAATCAACCTTGCGATTGCCATCCTGGTGTTCTATGTGGGTAAATTTGTCATAACGAGGCTTTACCGCTTTGTTGGCTCCATACTTCTGCGCCGTCGTGTCGACCCGTCGCTCACGACGTTTGTGCTGTCGACGATCAAGATTATCCTGTACTTCATTCTTATCGTCACGGTTATAGGAATTCTCGGCATCGAGACGAGCTCATTCCTGGCGCTCTTTGCATCGGCCGGCGTTGCCATAGGTATGGCGCTGAGCGGTACGTTGCAGAACTTTGCCGGCGGCGTGCTAATTCTCCTGCTCAAACCCTACAAGGTGGGCGATTATATCGAGGCCCAGGGGTATGCCGGTACGGTGAGCGAGATTCAGATTTTCCATACGCTCATTTCCACCCCCGACAACAAGGCTATCATAATACCCAACGGCGGCCTCTCGACTTCCAGCATCAACAACTGGTCGCGTCGTGAATACCGCCGCGTCTCGTGGACCGTGTCGATTTCCTATGGCGACAATGTCGAGGCCGCGCGTAAGGCTCTTCTCGATATCTTTGCTTCCGATCCCCGTGTCATGCAGGGAAAGGATACCGACCCTGCCGCTCCCGGAGCCGATATTGCTCGTGATACTAAATCGCGCGATATCGATAGTCAGCCAGTCGAGGTCATGAGCCGCAAACCGGGATTGTTTTACCGCCTTTTCCATAACAAGCGCAAGGTGAAGGATGCCATCGACAAGTGGAAATCGACCCGCGATGCCAATCTGCGCGGACTTGTCGCGACAGTCGACTATTCGCCCAAGGTTGTCGTCGACCAGCTTGCCGACAGCAGCGTCAACCTCTCGGCCCGTGCATGGGTTAAGACCCCCGACTATTGGGGTGTTTACTACGACCTCAACGAGCGCATATATACCGAGCTTCCCAAGGCCGCCGGCATATCGTTCCCGTTCCCACAGATGGATGTTCACGTAACCGGCAACGCTCCTTCTTGAAGTTACCCCGCCGATACAACTTCCCGATATGATATCGCGAAATATCATGCCACAGCCGGTTCTTAACTAAAAAAATACTTTTTTAAGATTTGGTAATGTAATAATAGTCCCTCTATGCGAGGGACTATTATTTTTTTTGGCTATATTTGCACAAAAGTATAGGTGTGCCCGTACGTGCCGTCGCGACTGCGGCGAGGGGTATATCTTCCCTGTGTGGAGAAGACGTAGCAACCAATCCCGTGCATATACCGTATGATGCTGTATTGCTTATACTTTACATGTTTTTTTATATACATCTGCCCGCTTTAGCGGGGCCCGCGTGACGCAGGGTCGAGCCGGACCAATGGCTCGGAAAGTGTCACACCGTGACTTGATAATAAAAAAATAACATAAATGATAAGTAAATGGAATTACTTACCCCTTACAACAGAACAACAGAAATCGGAGGCCGCGCTCGCTCAGCGATATGCGACCGTACCGCCGATTAGCGAGCTGCTGGTACAGCGTGGTATCACGTCGGTAGAGGAGGCCGAACGGTTTTTCCGTCCCTCTCTGCGTGACCTCCACGACCCGTTCCTTATGCCCGACATGGACAAAGCTGTCAACAGGCTCAACCGAGCCATGGGGTCAAAGGAGAAGATTATGGTATATGGCGACTATGACGTCGACGGTACTACCGCCGTCGCTCTGGTTTACAAATACCTGCAGAATTTCTACTCCAACATAGATTATTACATTCCCACCCGCTACGAAGACGGGTATGGGATATCACGTCACACAATCGATGAGTTTGCTGCGCAGGGTGTAGGCCTTGTGATTATCCTCGACTGCGGTATCAAGGCCATCGACGAGATAGCCTACGCGCGTGAACTCGGCATCGATTTCATCATCTGCGACCATCACGTGCCCGACGATGCGTTGCCGCCGGCTGCTGCGATTCTCAACCCCAAGCTTGAGGATTGCACATATCCCTGCCGTGACCTCTCGGGTTGTGGCGTAGGTTTCAAACTCATGCAGGCGTTCTCGCTCAGCAACGGTATCGACCAGAACGATCTTTACGGTATGCTTGATCTCGTGGCCGTATCTATCGCCGCCGATATCGTGTCGATGACCGACGAGAACCGCATCATGGCCTTCCATGGCCTCAAACGGCTCAACTCGAATCCCAACACCGGTCTGCGTGCAATCATCAAGATATGTCAGCTTCTGGGTCGTGAAATCACCATAAGCGATGTGATTTTCAAGATAGGGCCGCGCATCAACGCTTCGGGTCGCATGCAGAGCGGTCGCGAGGCTGTCGACCTGCTTGTATCGCGCGATGGTGCCGACGCTCTCGAGCGTGCCCGCAACATCGACCAGTACAACAAGGACCGCAAGGAACTCGACAAGCGCATCACCACCGAGGCCAATACGATTCTCGATTCGCGCGGCGACAAGGTGCGCGACAAGAAATCGATTGTCATTTACAACAAAGACTGGCACAAGGGTATCATAGGCATCGTGGCCTCGCGTCTCACCGAGCTGTACTACAAGCCGGCTGTCGTGCTCACGTTCTCCAACGGTCTTGCCACAGGCTCGGCCCGCTCGGTACAGGGCTTCGACATCTACAGCGCTGTCGATTCATGCCGTGACCTGCTCGAGACATTCGGTGGACACACCTATGCCGTAGGACTGTCGATGAAGGAGGAACGCATACCCGAGTTTACACGCCGGTTCGAGCAGTTCATTGCCGAAAACATCACTCCCGAGCAGCTCACCCCGCTGGTCGATATCGACGCATACCTCACGTTTGCCGATATCTCGAACGATTTCCTCGCCCTGTTGCGCAAGTTTAACCCCTATGGGCCCGGCAACAACAAGCCGGTGTTCTGTACCCGCTCGGTCATGGACTTCGGCACCAGCAAGCTCGTGGGCCGTCAGCTCGAGCACATAAAACTCGAGCTTGTCGACAATACCTCGGGCAAAGTGCTCAACGGCATAGCCTTCAACATGGCACGTCATTTCCCTCACATTACCTCAGGCAAGCCCTTCGACATCTGCTACACGATCGAGGAGAACAAGCATGCCTCGTCGCCCAACGCCATCCAGCTACTCATTAAAGAGATTCACATAAGCGATGAGCAGTGAGGCACGCCGGGTGCTCAAGCAATACTGGGGGTATGACAGTTTCCGTGCCTGCCAGGAAGATATCATAGACTCGGTAATGTCGGGTCGCGACACGCTCGGCCTCATGCCCACGGGTGGCGGCAAGTCGATCACATTCCAGGTGCCGGCACTCATGTTGCCCGGTATCACGCTCGTGGTGACGCCGCTTATCTCGCTCATGAAGGACCAGGTCGACAATCTGCGGGCACGCGGTATAAAGGCCATAGCCCTGCACTCAGGTCTCACTTACCGCGAGAACAACGTTGCCATGAACCACCTCGAGGGGGGACATGTGAAGATTCTGTATGTCTCGCCCGAGAAGCTCATCGGCGACCGCTTCATATCCTATCTGCGTAATCTCTCCATCTCGCTAATTGTAGTCGACGAGGCTCACTGTATATCGCAGTGGGGATATGATTTCAGGCCAAGCTATCTCAACATAAGCCGGGTGAGGCGTGAACTGCCTCGCGTGCCGGTGCTGGCGCTTACTGCTTCAGCCACTCCCGAGGTTGTCACCGATATCACCGACAGGCTCAAATTCGCTTCACGCGACAATATATTCCGGCTCAGTTTTTCGCGTAACAATATCTCCTATCTTGTGCGCAATACCGAGAACAAACTCGGCAAGATGGCCGAGATACTCATGCGCGTGCCCGGCACGGCCATTGTCTATGTGCGTTCACGACGTCGCACGCTTGAGCTCGCACGCTCACTGCAGGCCGAGGGTATCAGCGCCGAGGGTTATCATGCCGGACTCATGCCCGAGGTCAAGGCCGAGCGTCAGAATCGCTGGAAGGATGGCACGACGCGTGTCATAGTAGCCACAAACGCTTTCGGCATGGGTATCGACAAGCCCGACGTGAGGCTTGTGATACACTACGATCTGCCCCCGTCGCTCGAGGAGTACTATCAGGAAGCAGGGCGTGCCGGTCGCGACGGCAAGGAATCGTTTGCTGTGCTGCTCGTGTCGAAGCCCGACCGTGGCGTGTTAACCCGCAGGCTCAGCGACGCGTTCCCCACGCGCGAGTATGTGCGTGATATCTACACCAAGGCGTGCGTATTTTGCAATGTTGCCGTGGGGGAGGGGTATGAGACACTCCACGAGTTCAATTTCAAACTTTTCTGCGAGCGCTATTCGTTGCAGCCCACACAGGCTTATTCGGCACTGCGGCTTCTGGCTGCCTCAGGATATTTTGTGTATCAGGAAGACTACAACTCGCGTTCCCGAGTGATGATTGTGATCAACAAGCAGCAGATGTATGACCTGAGGCTATCGCCTACCGTCGAGACCGTGTTGCGGGTACTGTTGCGTAGCTATACCGGGCTGTTTGCCGACTATGAATATATATCGGAATCGGTTATAGCAAAGCGTGCAGGATTGACCGAGCAGCAGACCTACGAAGCACTCCTGCAGCTTTCGCGACAACGGGTCCTGCATTATGTGCCTCGCACTAATAATCCTATGCTGCTGCTCACAGCCTCACGTGTCGACGGCAAGCATGTCATCATTCCGGTATCGGTCTACGAAGAGAGGCGTGAGGGAATGAAGCGCAGGCTCGACGCGATGAGCCGGTTTGCGTTTGGCACCGATGGGTGCCGCGTCAACGTCCTTCTGCGCTATTTTGGCGAGGAACCCACTGAGCCGTGCGGAAAGTGCGACTATTGCCGTGCGCAGAAACGCGATGACCGTCAGGCCCGCCAGTCGGCCCTTGAAGCTGTGAAAGCTGTTCTCGCCATGGAGTCACCGATTACACTCGGACAGCTAATCGCCAACACCCACCGTCACCCCGATGATGTCATCGCCGCCGTGCGCACCCTCTGCGACAACGGCCAAGCTACCATCAAGGATGGCATTATCTCTTAGGTTCGAGGTTCAAGGTACGAGGTACGAAGATGGCGCGATGAATCGCGGCCGCCGGAGACAAAAATAATGGTGGCCTTTGGTATTTCTGTTTTTTGATGTTTTTTGCGGGGCGCGGTTCTGGCTGACGGTTAGTGGAGGTGGCGGGCGGTGGCGGCGGTGGTGACGGCCCAGAGTTTGTCGCCGGGCTGGAAGGTGGTGCTGCCGGGGTTGTCGAGCCATTTGTCGCCGCGCTTCACGGCTACGATCATCGTCGAGTGTTTGTCGCGCAGGTGGGCCTGGGCGGGGGTGAGTCCGATGAGGGGGGAGATTTCGCTCAGCGTGAAATCGCGCAGGCGATATTCGGCGGGATTGATGTTGTTGCCGTTGTCTTCGTCGGGCGACTCGAGGACGGGAAGGATTGTCTGAAGCTGTTCGTCGGTTCCGATGACACCTACGACGTCGCCGGGGAACAGGCGGTCGCTGCCTGAGGGGGCTGCAATGAATTTGGTGCCTCGCTGTATGTTGACGACGTTGACTCCGAAGTTGCGGTGTAGGTCGGTATTCATGAGCTTTTCGCCCACAAAGCGACATGTGCCGCTCACGACCATGCGCGCCAGGTGAAGGTCGCCCACGAGGTTGTTGTTGCGGCCGCTCTTGCTGAGGTCGCGCTCGTTGAGGTTTTTGATGAATGTTGTCTCGATGGATCTCATGCGGCTTCTTACTCTCGATGAGAGCAGGAGGATGAACAGGAGGACGAGGGCCACGCCCACCGAGGCTCCGACTGCCATCGAGTAGGTGCTGCCGAGGTAGTGTACTATAAATGCCATGGCGATGGCGATGCGGAAGAGCATCATCACGGCCCGGGGTACTTTGTATGGTTCGAGCTCAAGGCGCTCGGCGCGTTTGGAGGTGCTGAGACAGAGTGCGAGCAGGAATGGTGCCATGGCTCCAAGGGTTATTACCGTACCTATGAGTTTGCCCCAGCCGGGAATGAGTGAGGTAATCCATGGCATGAGGTAGTGTTGCGAGACGATGGTTATCGCTATCAATACGATGGAGTAGAGGAGAACACGCCACAGGTAGCGCTTAATGAGCTGCACCCATGCCGACGAGGTGGAGCCGGCTTTGGTGGCGTCCTCGGTATAGCGGTCGATGAGGAAGTGGAGTCGGCGGGGGAGGATTCGCTCGATGACGCGGTAGGCGGGGTCGGCGAGCTTGATAAAATAGGGGGTAGTGAAGGTGGTGATTACCGACACAGCCACGACGATGGGGTAGATGGTGGGCTCAAGGACGCCGAGCGACATGCCGAGCGAGGCGATGATGAATGCAAACTCACCTATCTGAGTGAGCGAGAATCCCGACTCGATGGCCACTTTAAGCGACTGTCCCGTGATGAGCATTCCGGCGGTTCCGAAGACGATCATGCCGATGATCACGACGGCCGACAGCAGCAGGATGGGGCCCCAGTATTCGGCAATGATGGCCGGTTGTACCATCATGCCCACGGAGATGAAGAAAACGGCTCCGAAGAGGTCTTTGACCGGGGCGGTGACATGCTCGATGCGCTCGGCGATATTGGTGCCGGCGAGTATGGAGCCCATCACGAAGGCTCCGAGAGCGAGCGAAAAGCCGCATGCTACGGAAAACACGGCCATGCCGAGGCACAGGCCCATGGAAACGACGAGAAGGGTCTCGTTATTGAGGAAGTTACGTGTCTTGTTGAATACCGAGGGGAGCACATAGACACCGACAAGGAACCAGATGATAAGGAAAAACACGAGTTTGCCGATGCTGAAGAGCATTTCTCCACCCTCGACGTTATCGCCGGCTGCAAGCGACGAAAGCAGTACCATCATGACCACGGCGAAGAGGTCCTCGACGATGAGCACGGCGAAGACGAGCGATGCAAATTTCTTCTGACGCAGGTTGAGGTCGGTAAACGCCTTGATGATGATAGTCGTCGATGACATTGATAGCATACCGCCAAGGAACAGGCTGTTGATGTTGCTGAAATGCAGTAGCTTGCCTATCATGAAGCCCGTTATCATCATACCCACGACGATGATGAGGGCCGTGACTACGGCCGAGCCGCCAACGTTGAGCAGTTTCTTGAAGCTGAATTCAAGGCCGAGCGAAAAGAGCAGAACAACGATGCCAATCTGTGCCCAGAACTCGATATTGGCCTCGGTGGTAACCGACGGGAGCGGTTCGAAGTTGGGGCTGGCAAGGAATCCGGCAACGATATAGCCGAGCACTACCGGCTGTTTAATCCACTTGAAAAGCACGGTGACTCCGGCTCCGAGCAGGAGAATGAAGGCAAGATCGCTTATGAGGCTCTCGATGTTCATGCGTTTATAGATTTGTAGGGACGCGGCGTGCCGCGTGGACTAAAGGTTATTAGAAGACTATAGATTATTAGAGAACTATAGGTTACAATAGGACTTCTTTGCAATCTGTAAATCAAATGTTTACCTGATTTGCAAGGGTAATAGCCTGTGTAGGGTTGATCTCGCGCAGACGCTCGAAGAGGTTGATGAGGTCAACGTTCTCCTTAACGAGCACTACGAGGTTGAGGCGTGTCACGTCGGCCTCATAGTCATACTCGACATAGATGTTGCTGAGGTGAACGCGATTCTTGCGCATGAGGGTGCGGTAGGGGGCCATGTCGGTGACAATGGCGCCGATCTTGAGTCGTATTATTCGCGACTCGGAGCCCATGTTGATGTGGTGCTCGATGCGCTCAAGCTGGACAAGGATAAACAGGATGAGAGCCGTTGCGACAATCGAGACGAGATACATCCCGACGCCGACGGCGAGACCGAGCGTAGCTACCATCCAAATGCCGGCTGCCGTGGTGAGACCTTTGACAGAGCCTTTCATCTGTATGATGGCTCCGGCACCGAGGAAGCCGATACCCGAGATGACCTGAGCGGCGATTCGGCCGGGGTCGCCGTTTTTCAGTCCTAAATATTCCTGTGGAACATATATCGACAGCAGCATGGCGAGGGTGGCGCCCATGGATATGAGAGCAAACGTGCGCAAGCCGGCCGACTGGCCTTTGCGCTTACGCTCGAAACCTACGATGCAACCCAGAACGAGGCTCAACATCATCTTGAAAATAGATGATGTTGTGTTTACCTCGATCGAGTTTATATCAGCGATAAATGATTCCAATGTTAAGTGGCTGGGGGATAGGTGATTGTGGTTACTTGGTCATTGTGAACTTGCGCGATGCTAGGCGGAAATTGTCGGCAAACAGCTCGACGGTGTATTCGCCGGGATTGAGCGTCGTGTTCACGTCCCAGTACATTGTCACGCCGCCGATTTCCTCGCCGGCATATTCGATTGTCTTCATGGCCGAGCAGTCGAGCGACTGTCCCTCGAAGGTGAATGTCTGGCCGTTGCCGCGCAGGAGGTCACCCTCGGGGTTGATGATGCGCAGGTAGATGGCTTTCTCGCCTACAGGGGTCGAGTTGTTCTGGGGGATGGTGAAAGTGACCATGAGTTGCTTGGCCTTGGTGATGTTCTTCTCGCGCTTGCCGTTGGATTTGAGCGAGGTGAGAGTAACACCGGTGACGTTGAGCTTCTCGGCCAGGGTCATGCGCTCGCTCAGTTCCTCGTTGGAGCGCTGGGCGCTGGTGAGGTTCTGCGACAGCTCGCGGTTGCGGTTCTTGACGCGAGTGTTCTCGTCGCGCAGGCTCTCGTTCTCCTTGCTTAGCTCGTCGATGCGCTCAACATAGGTCTTGAGGATGGCCTTGAGGGTTTTGATCTCGCCCTCGAGCTGAGCGATGCGGGCGCGGTTCTTGGTCTTCTCCTGGTTGAGTTCCTGAAGAAGTTTCTCGACCTTGGCCTTGGCGGCTGCATATTTCTCGACAATCGAGTCGTTGGCAAGCAGAATCGTCTGATTCTCATACTGTGCAAACTCGTTGTTGAGTTGCTGGTACTCGTTGGCAAGAGCGAGCTGCTCCTTCTCGAGCTCAACTTGTTCAAGCTGAGCATCGAGACGGGAACTCTTGGAGTGCATTACCAGAAAAATTACGACAGCAGCAACGATTGCTACAGCGGCTACTATCAGAATATAGAGATTTACACCACGTGTCATTCCCTGCTGTGGCTTACGCGGAGCGGGGCGCTGTGGGGTGTTCTCGTGTTGAGGTGTCTGTGGATATTCGTTCATAACAGTTTCCGGTTATTAAATAGTGCATGCGTTTTTTACAGACCGCGGCCGTGGCAGTTCTTGAATTTCTTGCCGCTGCCGCATGGGCATGGATCGTTACGGCCTACCTTGGGAGCGGCTTTCATGGGCTCGGGACGGGGGCGCTGACCCTGCTGTGCCGATGCTGCAGCACGCTGGGCGTTGGCTCCGGGAAGGTCTTCCTTGGTGGCTTTGTAGCGAGAGTAGTCGTTGGGACGCTCGGGCATAGCCTGTTTAACCTCGGGCTGGCGGGGCTGCTCGGGAGCCTGCTGCTCGCTACCCTCGGCAGGCTGTTGCTGCTGCGGGCGGGGCTGTGGAATGTAGATCTGACCGCGCAGGAGAGCCGAGATGGCCTTGTTGTTGAGGTTGTTGAGCATTCCCTCGAAGAGGTGGAACGATTCTACCTTATAGATAACGAGCGGGTCTTTCTGCTCGTAGCTTGCGTTCTGAACCGACTGACGCAGCTGGTCGAGCTCGCGCAGGTGTTCTTTCCACAGCTCGTCGATGGTGACGAGGAGCACGGCTTTGTGCCACTCCTTGACGATGGTCTTGCAACCGCTGGCGTAGGCCTCGGTGATGTCGGTCTGGAGCTGGAATATGCGCTTGCCGTCGGTGATGGGAACGATGATGCGCCCCTGTGCGCCGCGGTTCTCGACCCAGTCTTTGATTACGGGCATCGCAACCTCAATTATGCGCTGGCTCTTACGCTCAAGTGCCTCGTTGGCGGCGATGTTGAGTTTCTCGATCTTATCCTCGCGGCTGAGGTTGCGGAACTCGTCGGCATTGAACGGGGGCTCGATGGTGAGGATGCGCATGAGTTCGAGCGACATGTCCTCGTAGTCGGTGGGCTGGTCGTAGTTGTTGACGATGTTCTCGATGATGTCGTAGATCATGTTGGCGATATCGATACCTACACGCTCGCCCACGAGTGCGTGATGACGGCGGTTGTAGATATACGTGCGCTGCTTGTTCATGACGTCGTCATACTCGAGAAGGCGCTTACGGATGCCGAAGTTGTTCTCCTCGACACGTTTCTGGGCGTTCTCGATGGCGCGGGTCACCATCTTCGACTCGATCATCTCGCCCTCCTTGAGGCCGAGGGTGTCGAGCATCTTCATGACGCGGTCGGTGGCGAAAAGACGCATGAGTTGGTCCTCGAACGATACGTAGAATACCGATGAACCGGGATCGCCCTGACGGCCGGAACGACCACGCAGCTGGCGGTCGACTCGGCGGCTCTCATGGCGCTCGGTGCCTATGATGGCGAGACCGCCGGCATCCTTGACACTCTGGGGCAGCTTGATGTCGGTACCACGGCCGGCCATGTTGGTGGCGATGGTGACGGTGCCGGGCTGTCCGGCAAGGGCAACTACCTGTGCTTCCTTCTGGTGGAGTTTGGCGTTGAGCACCTGGGCGTTGATGTGGCGCATCTGGAGCATGCGGTAAAGGAGCTCGGATATCTCGACCGATGTCGTGCCGACGAGTACGGGGCGACCGGCGTCGCGCAGGCGTACAATCTCGTCGATGACAGCGGCATATTTTTCTTTCTTGGTCTTATAGACGCGGTCGTTCATGTCGATACGCGCTATGGGACGGTTGGTGGGGATGGTTACAACGTCGAGCTTGTAGATGTCCCAGAGCTCGCCGGCCTCGGTCTCGGCGGTACCGGTCATACCCGCAAGCTTGTGATACATGCGGAAGTAGTTCTGCAGTGTGATGGTTGCGAACGTCTGTGTGGCGGCCTCGACCTTCACGCCCTCCTTGGCCTCGATGGCCTGGTGAAGACCGTCGCTGTAGCGGCGACCCTCCATGATACGGCCCGTCTGCTCGTCGACGATCTTGATCTTGTTGTCGTCGATGACATACTCGACATCTTTCTCGAAGAGGGTGTAGGCTTTGAGAAGCTGTGTGACGGTGTGTACGCGCTCGGCCTTGACGGCGTAGTTCTGCATGGCCTCGTCTTTCTTCTGCTGGCGCTCGGCGGGGTCGGCGATGTGCTCGAGCTCGGAGAGCTCGGCTGCGATGTCGGGGAGCACGAAGAAGTTGGGGTCGGAGCTGGTGCCTGTGAGCACGTCGATACCTTTATCGGTTAGCTCCACGCTGCGGTTCTTCTCGTCGATGACGAAGTAGAGGGGCTCGGTAGCCTTGGGCATCTCGCGGGCGTTGTCCTGGAGGTAGTAACCCTCGGTCTTGAGGAGGATGTTTTTCATGCCCTCCTGGCTGAGGAACTTGATGAGGGCGCCGTTCTTGGGAAGACCCTTGAACGAGCGGAACAGCTGCAGGGCACCTTCCTTCTGCTCTTCCTTGTCCTCGCTTGCGAGCTTGGTCTTGGCCTCGCTGAGGAGCTGTGTCACAAGACGGCGCTGAGCCTGAACGACTTTCTCGACGTTGGGACGGAAGTCGTTGAACAGCTGGTCGTCGCCCTTGGGTACGGGACCAGATATGATGAGAGGCGTACGGGCGTCGTCGATGAGCACCGAGTCGACCTCGTCGACAATCGCATAGTAGTGTTTGCGCTGCACCATGTCACCCGGGGCCATCGCCATGTTGTCGCGCAGATAGTCGAAACCAAACTCGTTGTTGGTGCCGAAAGTGATGTCGCAGTTGTAGGCGTCACGGCGTGCACGGGTGTTTGGCTGGTGTTTGTCGATACAGTCCACGCTTGAACCGTGGAACATGTATAACGGGCCCATCCATTCCGAGTCACGTTTTGAAAGATAGTCATTGACTGTCACGACATGGACACCGCGCCCTGAAAGCGAGCGCAGGAACACAGGGAGTGTAGCGACGAGGGTCTTACCCTCGCCTGTCGCCATCTCGGCGATTTTACCTTGATGGAGCACAACGCCGCCTATCAGCTGTACGTCATAGTGCACCATGTCCCATTTGATTTCGTTGCCGCCCGCAATCCAGTGGTTGCGGTAGATAGCCTTGTCACCGTCGATTGACACGAAATCCTTGCCTGCGGCGGCAAGATCCCGGTCCATCTGTGTTGCCGTCACCTCGATTGTCTCGTTGGCGGCGAAACGTGCGGTGGTCTCGCGTATCGCGGCGAATACCGTCGGTAGATTCTCG
>CANDNO010000044.1 GCA_947386115.1 uncultured Muribaculaceae bacterium | reverse complement strand
ATATCCATGTTGCTTTTGAATATCGATTTCCACTTGAGATGGATGGCGGGTGCGTCGCTGGCGAAGCGTACGGCCATTCCCGACGAGTGTCGGCCAAGGCCGTATAGCGCGGGGCGTTTCACTTTGTGCTCGAGCGAGTCGGGCAGGCGCTGGAAGCGCACCGATGTCGAGGCGTCGTCGACACACTTGCCCAGGAGCGGCAGCGAGTCGCTCGAGTGCCACTTGATGTCGCCGGCCGTGGCAGCGAGTGTCGACACCGCCATGGCGGCTATGATGGAGACAAGAGTTTTATTCATCGTTGAGTAGTTTAGTAATGATGGGTTGGAGTGAGTGGGCATAGCGCAGGAAGCCTATGTCGGTAAAATGGAGTCCGTCGACAGTGTGCTCGTTGTCAAAGCCGAGCAGTCCCTCGGCGGGCAGATAGTGCATGCCGGGGAAGCGCGAGGCGAGAGTGTCGAATTTCTCACGCAGGATGACGCGGCGCGGGGCACACTTCTGCTGCACGTTCTTGTCGAAGCGTTTTGTGGGATGGTCGGGGTCTTCAATTATCAGGATGGGCACATCGGGGTGAGCGGCTTTGATAATCTCGACAAACGGGACAAGGAGTGTATCTACCTGCTCGTAGGTGACATTGGGTACGAAGTCGAGGACTACGAGAGCGGGGTCGGGGGTGGCGGCGATAACGTCGGCAATCTCAAGGTCGAGCTGTCCGCTGCCGCTGAACCCGAGGTTGATGAAGTCGCGGTTGAAGCGACGCTGAAGGATGTTGGTGTGGGCCATGCCGGGACGGTTGGCACATCCACCCTGCGTGAGGCTTGTGCCGTAATAGAGAATAGGCTTGCTTGCACGGGGCAGGTCGACCTGAGGCTTGAGCAGCTGATAGTCGCCGTCGATGCCGATGTAGAGGCTGTCGGTGCCGTCGTAGAGCGACAGGTAGAGCATGTACTCGCGCATGACGGGTGTCATGTTCTGTATGACGCATGCCTCGGTGACGTTGCTGCCGAGATCGGGGCGGGCCGACTGGGCGAATGTCCATGTCGAGTCGGGCTGCATGACGTAGAGGTCAAGGCCGCGTGTGCCCGTGGGGGTCATGTGGTTCATGAAGTTACGGAACACCGATTTCCAGCGGGCGTGAATAGCCGGGGCGTCGCTGCGGAAACGTATCGCCATGCCGGCCGAGTTTTTACCGAGGCGAAACAGGTCGGCGCGTTTCACTTTGTGCTCGAGCGAGTCGGGCAGGCGCTGGTAGCGCAGCGATGTGGACGCATCGTCGACACACTTTCCGAGCAGCGGGAGCGAGTCGGTCGCATGCCACACGATCTCGGCACCGGCCGAGATGCACACCGCGAGCACCGTGACGATTGACAGTAGCCGTTTCATTATTCCCGGGTTGAGATGAGTTTGCGCAGAATGGGCTCAAGGAGGTCGGCGTAGCGTTTGAAGCCGAGGTCGGTGAAGTGGATTCCGTCGACGTATGCCTCATGGTCGTGACCCACCATGTCGTAGGACGACAGGAAGTGCAGGTTGGGGTAGCGGGCGGCGAGCTGGTCATACTTCTCCTTGGTGAGGAAGTTGCGGTAGTCGACCTCGTGGCGCATCTTGTGGTCGAAGCGGCCGTGGGGGAAGCGTGGGTCTTCGACAAACAGGATGGGAATGCCGGGATGTGCCTTCTCGATTATCTCCACGAAGGGTATCATGAGAGTGTCGATCTGGGCCTCGTTGACGTTGGGCACGAAGTCGAGAATGTACATCGAGGGGTTGGGGACGGCGGCAAGCACCTCGGCAACCTCCAGGTCGAGCTGTCCGTTGCCGCTGAAGCCAAAGTTGAGCATGTCACGGTTGAGGCGGCGGCGCAGTATGTTGGAGTGGGCCATGCCGGGACGGTTGGCACATCCACCCTGCAAGATGCTCGTGCCGTACATCACGACGGGCTTTTCAACCTCGGGGAGCGCAATCGAGGGCTGGAGCAGTCGGTAGTCGCTGTCGATACCGATGTAAAGGCTGTCGATGCCGTCGTAGAGCGGGAGGTAGAGCATGTACTCGCGCATGACGGGGTCCATGTTGGCGATGACTGTCGTGGATGTATTTTTGTTGGCAAGGTCGGGGCGTGCCGAGTTGACGAAAGTCCACGACGAGTCGGGGGTCATGGCGTAGAGGTCGAGGCCGCGAATGCCGGTGGGTGTCATGTGGTTCATGGCGTTTTTATACAGCGATTTCCACTTGACGTTGATGTAGGGGGCATCGCTGGCAAAACGTATGGCCATGCCGGCCGAGTTGGTTCCGAGATAGTAGACGGCATCGCGTTTTACCTTGTTCTTGAGCGAGTCGGGCAGACGCTGGTAGCGCATAGCGGTCGACGCGGGGTCGATGCCCTTGCCGAGCAGAGGCAGGGTGTCGGCAGCGAACCATTTGAGGTCGCCGGCCGATGCCGACAGGGCTGTGAGCAGGGCGACTGTGATTGAGATGAGAGTTTTCATTTATTGAGAATTGAGAGTGTTGAGAATACGTTTATGTGCGCCAGAATAGCTTGATTTTCGAGAAGCCGGCTGCCATGGCGATGGCAAGGGCGGTGAACATGACGCCGCGGCCCACGGCGAGATACCATGTCGAAGCCCAGAACTCGGTTGTCGAATCGCCTATGCCGAGGAGGTTCATGACCGGGAACAGCACCATCGACGGGGCTACGTAGGCTATCATGGGGTTCTTGCCGGCCATCGAGAAGGGCGACGAGAGCCAGTGCCAGCGGTAGACGTCACACACGATGACGAGCATAGCAAGGCAGTAGAATGCGAGACCCGAGGTCACGAAATAGTAGCTGAACGTGGGGTCGTCCTTGCGTATGCCACCCTGGAAGGCCTCGAAGAAGAGACCGAGCATAAGGGCGAAGGCTCCGGCTTTGACGAGGTGGCTGAGCACCTTGCGGTCGGACGGCATGCGGTGTGCGAAGTATGCTGTAAGCGAAGCGAGTATGGCGCTGATGTATAGGTTCTCGGTCATGTGGCGGCCGAAGAGCAGAGTGACGTTGATGACGATGATTGCGAGCGAGAGTATAGCTACCATGGCTGTCGATACGGCGCGGCGGGTCTCGGTGTCGCTGTTTTTGGAACCGCCGTTGATAATCCACGTGCGCAGGTACTCGCCGGCGATTGTGCCGGGTACGATTACAAACAGGTATTTCAAGAACTCAAAGCGGTAGAGCCAGGGGAACGGGCTCCAGTTGTAAACGGCCTGTTGCCATGAGCCGTCGGAGTCCTTGCAGAGCAGGATTGCCATGAGGAACGGGAGCACGGCGATGCGCGCGATGGGCTTGCCTATCGTGTAGATGTAAAGCAGGGTGCCGAACGTGGCCATGTTGCCAAGCAGCAGGATGATGATGTTGCTCTTGTAGAGGATGTTGTCGACGTGCTTGTCGAAGATGGCAAGCTTGCCGGGATTGGTGGCGAGGAAGTCCTCGGGCAGGGTGACGTGGCTTTCAATCCAGCCCATCAGAGCACATGCTATGATGACGCCGAGCACGGGAACACCGATGCGAACGACAGGCCCGTGGTTGCCGGGGAAGCGGCTGAAGAGCAGGAACAGTACGAGAAAGGCACCAAGCGTGATGCACCATATACCGGGATCGGCGGGACGGCCAAATGCTGTGCCTACGACCCAGGGATAGCAGTTCTGGATAAAGATTGCAAAGAATGCGAGTTTGATTCCGCGCCAGATGCTCTCGGCGCTGAGTGTGAGCCGGCGTGTGCCTCGCGACATGCGGGATCCTACCGAGAAGGGCATTGCTGCACCCATGGCGAAGAGGAAGAACGGGAACACGAGGTCGACCCAGGTTATACCGTAGATCGAAGGGTCAAAACCTACGCCGGGTGGAACCTGGCAGTGGGCCATCCAGCGGGGCAGTACCCAGTTGACGATGGTTCCACAGAGCACCATCATGGCGATTGTGAGGCCACGCATGGCGTCGAGAGAGTCAGCACGGAATGATTTCATTTTTTATAGGTGTTTTGGGTTGATATATCGGTGGGGTTGAGTACTTCCTTGAGGGCGTCAAACCAGCCGGTGCGTATGATGTGGTAGAGCTCGAACACCATCACGCCGTCGCTGTGGCGGTAGTTCATCTCGAGGGCGCGTTTGAACTCGTTGACGTCGGTATCGTAGTCGACGACATACATGCCACCCTGGAACGGTCGGCCGCCAAGGAGCATGCGGCTGTAGCGGCAGGCGCCTTCGACACAGAGGTGGTCGCCCGACTGCCACTCAGAGTCGGTCTCGTTCTTGACGAGGCCGTTGGAGCGATAATAATCGTCGAGCGATATATTCTTGTAGTAGTTGCCGTTGGTGTACAGGTCGAGCAGGGGTGCGAGCGCATAGTCGCGATAGCGGGGTGTGGCCCAGTCGAAATGCTGTGACGGGTCATACTCGGGGCCGGCCCAGTTGACGCCTACCTCGTAGTAGCTCGGGTACCAGGCGCCGGTGTAGGCTCCGAATTTAAGGTCGGGGTTAAGGGCTTTGAGTTTATCGCGTGTATCTTTGAAGAAGTTGTATATCACCGAGGCGCGCCATTCGAGCCATTTCTTGAAGTGGGGGCCGTCGACGCGGGCGTAGGTGCCGTCGGGTTGGGGTACCCACTCGTAGATGTCCTCGGGGAAGCGGTCAAGTTTCACGCCGGCATATTCTTCGAACATGCTGCGGCTTTCGGGTGAAAAATCGCTCGTGATGTTGTCGTAACGGCAGCGGTCGACCATGACACCGTCGATGGGGTAGCGTGACGCACACTCGAGCAGGACGCTCTGCTCGTATTCCTGAACCTCGCGAAGCGCCGGGTTGCAGAATGCGGTGCCGGGGCCCTCGTTCTCGGGCGCGGGTATTATACCCTTGCCGGCAACGTAGTTCATGGAGCGCCACCGCAGGGTGTCGCCGGCGAGGACTCCGCGCTTGAAGTGCGGGTAGCTCTCGCAGAAAATGTTGAAGGCGGCATAGGCTGTGAGCCCATGCCGGCGAGCCGAGCGCAGGACTACGTCAAGGTAGTCGTAGGATGGGTCGATCTTGACACCTTTCCAGTCGATGAGGCGCGGGGCTATGTGGGATTTGAACCCTACCGCGCTGCCTGTATTCTTGACATCGATGATAACGGTGTTGAAGCCGCAGTCGACTATGCGGTCCATGTAGTAGTCGACCGAGTCGGGGCATGTGAATCGGGTCCACATGCCCGACAGGTCGAGCCACATGATGTTGTTTTTCTCGGCCGACTGTGAGGTGACCGAGAAAAACAGTGTTATTAAAAGTGATAATGTGATGAACGCTCGTTTCATGGATACAGGTAAGAGATTATTTCTCTACAGCGGTGGACCCGGCCTCGAATACGCGGCCGAAGCGGTCGGTGGCGCGCACGGTAATCCGGGCAGAGGGATTAACCGGCTTGGCGCGGAACATGTGGGGATTGGGCGAGGCCGATGTCCAGGAGTATTTGAGCTTTGAACGGTCGGCTATGAGCGATACCGTGAGGGGATCGCGGGCTGTGAACTGAGTCATCTCGCCCATTACCTTGCCATCCTCGAGCCACTCGACGCGCCACTGAGAGTCGGCATTCCACACGTTGGCCACGATATCTTCGGGAGCCTCGGGGGTGGTGCCGGGCAGGTAGACACGCATCTGGTGTGACGGGTCGAAGCCTGTCGACTTGTAGTACCAGTCGAACTTGTCGCCATCGACCGTGTAGACGCCGTAGCCACGCGGTGTGCCGTCCTCGCAGACGGGTGTCTGCCACCACAGGCCGCACGCGGCGGCTGTGTTGTGTTCGTAAAGAGAGTCGTTGTGTTCAACGTTGCGGTTCCAGTGCTGGTGGCCTGTGATGACGTGAACGTTGTAGGGCTTAAGAAGCTCTATGAGGTGGTTGGCGTTGACGGTTTCCTGTGAGACCGACTTGCCGTCGTATCGGAAGGGCTGGTTGCCGGCCTCGTTCTTAAGAGGGATGTGCATGAACAGGACCACGCTGCTGCCGGCAGGGACGTTGGCAAGGTCTTGCTCGAGCCAGCGGAATGTGCGCTCGTCGAGGTAGCCCATGTAGAAGTAGTCACGGCCTATGTAGAAGCAGTTGTCGACAGCCACATAGTGAACGTTGCCGCGGTTGAACGAGTAGTTGCTGGGACCGAAGTGCTGCTCGAAGCGGGCCTGAGAGGTCTCGTGGGTGCGTCCGTAATACTGCTCGTCGTGGTTGCCCATGACGTGGTAGACGGGGAAGCCGAGGCCGGCGCGGTGACGCAGGCTCGAGGGGTAGAGCTCGGGGTGGTCGCCGACGATGTCGCCGCAGTCGAGGCCGAAGACGTCGATTTTGCCAAATGTCTTGAAGTGGTCGCGGGCATCGGCAACCTGGGTGTCATATTCCACGAGTTCCTCCTCGGCAACGACCTGGATGTCGGCCTGTGTCATGAAGGCGTGGCGACGGTCGTCGCGCTTGTTCTTGATGAGGTTGAAGTCGTAGCTCGTGCGCTCGGGGTCTACGGCCAGGTAGAACAGCGGGTGGTTGAGCGAGTCGACGGGGGGCAGGTAGCCGGCCGGGGTCGATACGCTCACGTAGTTGGCGTCGGGGTTGACGTCGAGGGTGAACGCTCCGTTTTTGTCGGTGACCGTGCAGTTGTAGCCGTCGCTGACGGTCACGCCGGCGAGAGCTTTTTTACCACTCTTGACTGTTCCTGTGACAGGAGCCGCCGAGGCGCTTACCGCGGTGGCGAGCAAAATCGATAATATGGTCAGTTTCATTGCTTGTAATGAGAAATTATGGATTCAATAATCAAGGGCAAGAGCGGGGAGCCGTCTTGCCCTTGTTATTATCGTGGTGTGGATTAAGCGGCAGGAGCGGTCTCGGCGCCTTGATTTTCATCGTCGCGCTTTACACCGTTGTCGTCAAGGTATTTGTCGATGCCGGCTTTGACTGAGTTCCAGTACTCGGGAGAGTTCTCGAGGTGGATGATGTCGAACAGGAAGTAACCGTCGCAGGCGTTGATACATGCGTCGACCGTCTGAGTGGCAGTCTCGAGGAAGAAGTTGCGGGTGTTCTCCGATTCGGCACCGGGCAGGTCGCCGGGCTTGAAGACGTATTGATTGTTCTCGGTGGGCCAGCTGCCGAAGTCGGGGCCGCCGATTACGAGCGGGCAAGAACCCATGGTGCGTGTCATGCCGTTGGCGGCAAAGCCCTCGACAGTCCAGTCGGCCGAGCCGTAAACGCTCCAGGGCTTGGCGTAGCAACCAAGTATGAGGATGTCGATATGGTCGGCGTAGCCGGTGTTCTTATAGTCGTTTGTGGCCCATACCTGGTAGCTCTTGGTCTGGACGGGGTCAAAGTTGGGCGATGCCCAGTTTACACCGTTCTGGTAGTATGAACCGTACCATGCGCCCACGTAGCAGCCAAACTGTATGGCAGAGTTGCGAGAGTGGGCTTCGGCCGATGCTCTTTCTACGATATCGTGCATGGTCTTGGCACGGAACTCCCACCACTTCTTGTAGTGAACGGGGAAGTCACTGGTGGGTACTTTTTCGGCTTTGAAGGGCATAACGTCGCCGGGCCAGTTGGTGATCTCTTCACCGATGTATTCTTCAAACTGTTTCTTGGTGAGGTCGGAAAAATCGCTGCGGTGGTCGAGGAAACGTCCGCGGTCGAGAATGATACCGTCGAGCAGGGGATAGTTGGTGGCGAGGTCGCCAACGAGACCTACGATAAATGCCTGTACATCGGGATGATGGGGGTTGAGGAACATCTCGCCCGAGATCCATGACACGTCGAGCATGTTCATGAGTCCGCCGTCATCATCGATCCAGTCATCATAGGGATCGTTGGGGTCACCATAGTCAATATTGTCGGGCATGTTCAGCGTTGTGACCCAGTCCTTCTTTGTGGCGTCGCGGAACACCATTCCTTGACCGGGATTGCCGTTGCTCGGTTTCTGTCCGCCAACCATGGTGTTCATGGCCGCGTGGATGCGTACACCCTGTGCGTGGCCTTCGTCGATCCAAGCCTGCAGGTAGTCAAACGATTGCTCGTTCTGGCAGTATTCGTATCTTGAAGTGCCGGCGGCAGCATCGCGTTTCCACTGCCAGAAGCCTTCGGCCTGAGCAACACGGTCGGTCTTGAAGAGGACGTCGCCGTTGGTACCACGCACGTCGATGAGCAGGTCGGTGAAACCGGCTTTGCGGGCTTTGGTGATATAGTCCTTGATGCCGTCCTTGTTGTTGAGCACGTAGAACGAGTTGGCAGCAGCGTCGACCCAGATATAGCGAGGTTTCTCAACAAAGGGTGCCGGCTCGTAGGGGCCGTAGTAGTCGTCCCAGTAGTTAGGACAATCGGTATCGCTGCACGAAGCCAGAGCGATGGTGGCTGTGGCACCGAGTGCCACAGCTACCTTATTGAATATATTGCTGATTTTCATCGTTTATGAACTAAGCTTGTTATTAATACTGTATGCAGTCTACTCGAACACAGCCTATGTAGCCGTTGGTGAAGAAGAAGTAAGCGTACATGTAGAAGCCTGTGCTTGAAACCCATAGACGGGCGTCGTTGCCGTTGGCTCCTATACCTAAATTTCCTGCGGACATGGCGCCGTAAAGACCTGTTACGCTCGCTTTTGGATCAACGAGGAACTTGATGGCACCGTCGGTTTCGCTTGTTTTTATAAGTTCCTTATTCAAATCGCCACTCGCTACATCAAGCAGGTATATGCGGTCGTTATCGCCCCACGAGAATGTGTTGACAGAATTATGGAGGAAGTATTTACCGTTGTTAAACTCTCGGTAGTCGCATGCATTCATAACCCAGTTGCCTGCGTCGGCCAGGCCGCCGTCGGCTTCGTTGCGTTTCTTTGTATTGGGCTTGCCGACTGTTATTGGAGCAAAAGTAGTACCATCAAATAGTGCAGGTCCACGTTTGTTACTTACAGTTGCGTAGACAACAGCATACATATTGGCTGTGGGGTCAGTGGCGCTGGTCGGAGCTATGTCGGCGTTACCATAGGGAGTACTTGCAATACCTCCAAGTGTGAATACTTCCGATTTACCTAATACACCGTCTTTTACAAACCAGCGGCATGCCTGCAGGTTGGTTCCGCTGAGGGTTGTTACGATAACAGCGTCTTTAGTGATGTCTCCGTAAACCGAAACACGTTCTCCCGCACCCCAAACACTCTGATTGATGAGGAGAGTTCCCTTATCGTCGATACCTTTGAATACCCAGAGCTTGAACGACGGGTCATCGTTGGTATACTTGGAGTTCACAATGATATTACCGGCATGGTCGCTGGTCATGTTGTTGTTTTTACCGTTGGGAATGATACTCATGTCGAGGCGTTTACCGGTGTCGGAGCCATCAGATGCTTTAAGGACTACACCCTGCATGGTGCCAAGCTGATTGAGTACGATGTATTTTTCGGTTACTCCGATACCTGTCTGGGGGATTTCGACAGTACGGTCAGGTTTGACAATGGTCTTAACAAGACCAACCTCGTCCCATCGTTTTACCCAACGTAAAGACTCGGAGCCGTCGCGGTAGCCGAACGGCAGACGCTTGGGTTCACCCTTGACAATGGTATATTCTTTTTTGTCAACGCCGTTATGTGCAGTAACAGTAATTGTTGCGTTCTCGGTATTGAAATCAAATGGTTCATTCTCGATGTCGGGCGACACAGTGGCATGGGGAGAGTATTTTAAAATAGCTGTCTGAGGCTCAAGCTCGGTGGTGGCCACGAGGGTAATAATATGGTTCTTCTCGTCGATGATACCGGGTGTGCCATCGGCCAGCTCTATCTCGAGCATGTCGCATTCCCACAGTTTCACGATCTCGCCGGTAACATTATACTGGGTCTTGACACCCTGAGGGTTCTTGACGGTGATAATGTTGTTTTTGGTGAGGTCGAGAGTAGTGAGCGCGGGCTCGACAGTCGTGTTGTTGGCGAGGGACGCTGTGATACGTACATTCTGTATATCCTCAGGCTTAAGTTCATCAAATGATGCCTTCGGATAATACATCGGGAACCTTACTTTAATAGTATGGTTGTCGTAGTCAATCTCGGAATCGAACAGATTTTCTGAGCTTGCATCATCGACAAACATAGCGGTGAGTTTAAGGATGCCTTTGGGATCACCGTTCGATACCAGTTCCTTGGGGTCATGGCAACCCTGCAGGAGGATCACCATAGCCAAGGCCGATATAAGAGATAATATTTTAGTTTTCATAACTTAATGTCTAAAAGATGATTATTGCCATTGGGGGAACTGGTCGATAAGATTGTTGTTGATAACCTCGCTGTGGGGGATGGGGAAGCAATAGGTCTTCTCGTTGAAGCGACGGTCGTCGATGTCAACCTCGACGTAGTTGAACTCACCATTCTCTACTTTGAAGCCATGCTGGCGATATCCGTCATACTCGATGTGGGCGAGCTTCCAGCGACGCATATCCCAGTAGAGGTGATTCTCGTAGGAGAGTTCAACCTTGCGCTCGCGGCGATAGTCATCAAACCAGGTTTCGCCTACAGAGTTCTTTGCGGGAAGGCCTACGCGGGCTCGTACTTCGTTCATAGGAGTCTGATACTCGCTTGCCCCGAGTTCAAGTCGATATGCTGCCTCAGCTTTGTTGAGCAGAACCTCGGCATAGCGCAGGGCTACCCACGGCTGGCCACTCTTGGTATTCTCAAGGTCAGTATGAGACTCGTCGACGAGCTTGCGCAGGAAGTAGCCTGTGCAGGTCTTGTTCCAACCATAGGCTGCTGTACCGTATTGCTGGTAAACTCCGTTGGGTCCCTCAACACTGTTGTCCATGACTACACCCTGCCATGTAGAGCCGGGGTAGGTAATTGTTGCTGCGAAGCGGGGCTCGAGTTTGTCATAAGGAGGAATGTCGGTTGCGCCATCGTGCCAGGGTGTCCAGTCGATTTCGGTGCCATCCTTGGCCTCGTAGGTCTCGACCATTTCCTGGGTGGGTACACCGCATGATCCGAAAAGGTACTTGTTGGAATAGATTACCGGAGCATACCATTGGTCGAACGAGTGGCTGGGATTCTGTTTGGCATTGAACTTATACTCGATGATAGCTTCCTCGTTGCTGCCTTTCCATGAGTTTGCATAATTTTCTACAAGGGTGTAGCGGCCCGATGAGGTAACTGCCTTAGCTGCATCGTAAGCCTCCTGCCAACGCTCGGCATACAGCATTACGCGGCTTTTGAATGCCTGGGCCATGATCTGGTCGATGCGTCCGCTGTTGACGTCATCCCACTTTGATGGCAGATTGGCGATCGCAAAGTCGAGATCCTGAGCGATAAAGTCCCACACCTCTTCTTTGGTCGACAGGGCTTTGTCGGGACCGGTGGGAAGGGCGTCGTAGATGATGCAGGCATCGTAGCGCTTGGCAAGATGGAAGTAGACAAAGGCGCGGAAGAAGCGGGCCTGAGCCTCCCAAAGCGTGTTCTGCTCCTCGCCGAATGTAGAGTACTTCTGCATCGAGTTGAGGAACTGGTTGACATATCTAATCTGAGTGTATGCCGTCGACCAGCCGCTCAGTGAGTTCTGGTTGGGCTGCATGTAGTTGTACTGAGTGGCATACTGGTAGGCCTGTTTGGCGCGTGTGCCAAGCTCGGCGTGATTATACTTGAATACATCGCATAGTGCTTCGGTCAAGTTGCCTCCGAATTCGCCGCCCGTCATCTGGCCCCATGAGTTGATGTAGCCGTAGAAGTAGTTGACCTGCATGTCAACATGAGCCTCGGAGTCCCATGAAGCGACATCGTCGACTTTCGACGAGTTGTCGACATCATCGAGCCAATTGTCGCAAGCGGTAATCGATACGCCTAACAATGCGATGGCCATGAATTTATATATTGATTTCATTGTCATTTTGTAGTGTTGGGGTTTAGATTAGAATGAGAGGTTTACACCGAGCGAGAATGTGCGCTGCTGCGGGTAGTAACCGTTGTTAACAGCGGGCGACTCGGGGTCGATATTGTATTTGTTAAGTTCGCTGAATGTCAAGAGGTTGTAGCCCTCGGCATAGATGCGAAGTTTGGTTATGCCTGATTTCTTGATCCAACGCTGCGGGAATGTGTAACCGATCTGGGCGGTCTTGAGTCGCAGGTAGTTGCCGTTGCGGTACCACTGTGACGATGCATAGCCGTTGTTGTTGGAGTAGCTCATTGTAGCCTCGAGGCGGGGGAACTCGGCATTGGGGTTCTCGGGGGTCCATGCGTTTTCTACAACATAGATGGGCGAGTTGCCACCCTCGTAGAAGGGACGTGTGAACGACGTGTGGTCCTGAACGCCTGCGTGGGCTGCTCCCGTCTGGGTGTAAAGGCCTGTGAGAGCTACCTCACAGTCAAGGCCCCATGCCCAGAGCATGTCGAAGTCAAAGCCGTTCCAGTTGGCAAACAGGTCGAGTGAGCCGGTGTACTTGGGGGTGTGGCTCTTGCCGAAGTAGCCGTCGTCGTCGCCCCATGCGCCTGATGATGGTCCTACGATCTTGCCGTCACCGTTGAGGTCTTTGTACTTGATGTAGCCGGGACGTACTTTCTGGGCGGGAGTGGGGCTGTTGTTGATTTCATCCCAACTCTGGAAGAGGCCCTCGGCAATCATGCCGCGCTTAACGCCTACCTGCTTGCCGGCGAGACGCTGCCACTCGGGCAGGTTGGGTGAGTCGCCTGCATATTTGACCCAGCGGGCGTAGGCATACGAGAAGATGAGTTTTGCGCCGTAGCCCACCTTGCCTATGCGGTTGTTGTGGGTGAACGTCATGTCAAAACCGCGGTAGTCGATTGCATTTACGTTGCCCGAGTTGTAGTAGTAGCCGCCCATCGAGGGAGGATATGCACCTGTGGTGCTTGCAATCTTGTCATACTCGTACTTGTAGAATACGTCGGCCTCGATATTGAGAAGGCCGTTCCACAGTGTTGCGTCGATACCGATGTTGTAGTTGTTGGCCTTTGACCATGTGAGGGTGGGGTTGCCAAGTACAGCAGGGAATATTGCTGATGAGCCTATGCCGCCTATGATTACATAGTTGTTGTAGATACCCATAGTGTTACGCCACATAAGGGCGCTGAGTCCGGCTGTTGTAGCTGTCTGGCCGTAGCCGGCGCGCAGCTTGAGGTTCTGAACCCAGTCGGCAGTGAAGAAATCCTCACGGTCGATACGCCAGCCGAGCGATACACCGGGAAGTCCTACCCAGCGTTTGTTCATGCCGCCGAATAGGTAGCTACCGTCGTAGCGGTAGGTGAGTTCGGCAAAGTATTTGTCGGCATAGTTGTAGTTTCCGCGAAGAACGAAGCCGGCCGAACGAGTGTGCTGAGTGTTACCTACAGGATTGGGATTCATAATCGAGCCGTTGAGGCCGAGGTTGGTGAGGTTTGAGAGCTCGTCGAGCGATATGAAGTTGAGTCCGTAGCCGGTCACACCCATGGAGTGAGCGCGGTACTCGCGGGTCTCGCCCAAAGCGAGGATGCCTACGTTGTGATTGCCGAACACATTGTTGTAGCCGATCGAAGTCTGGGTCGTGATTGTGTAAGCACGATTCGTGCTCTCGATCACGCTCACATTGCTGGGCTGGTCGCTGTACTCGGGCTTGCCATCACCGTCCTTACCGTATACAGGTGAGGGCTTGCCTATGGTCGAGGTATTGTAGTAGCCACGAATCATCTGCCAGGGGGTTGTAAGACGCTTCTGGTTGACGAACGATGCGTCGTAGGCTCCGGTGAACTTGGCATAGAGGCCTTTGAGGAACGGAGCGTCATACTTGAGCGAGAAGTTGGTCGATACAACGGTGGTGTTCATCTTGTTGTAGCCCGAGTTGTTGAGGGCCTCGTTGGGCTGTGCCACGAGAACGTTGCCGCCCCAGGAACCCACGGGATACATCTTTCCGTTATACTCTATGTACTCGGGCAGGAAGGGGAGAGCGCGTACAATCTGCTCGGGCACGTTGTTGTAGTCATCGGGGTTGGCGCTGAGGTAGGGCTCGTGCTTGTCGATAACGCGGCCCGACACGCCAAGGTTGAATGTAAGGTTATTGGTAATCTTGGCGTCGATGTTGGCACGCAGGTTGTAGCGGGCGTTGTCGAAGTTGTCAAGGTTACCGTTCTCTTTAAGATAGCCTAAAGATACGAAGAATTTGTACTTTTCGTTGCCACCCGAGGCCGAAATGTTGTGGGCGGTACGTGTGCCGGTTCCCCACATCTTGTCATACCAGTTGGTGTTGCCCCAGCCGTTGATGCCGAGACGCATGCTGTTGACATGTTCGGGGGTGAACACGGGGTAGCAGTCGGGGCCCCATTCGATATCGTTGTCAAGGGCGTAGGCGCGGTTATACCAGTAGGCATATCCGGGGCCGTCAAGCCAGGTCTGCTGCAGTGCGTTCTGGCTCCAGCCGAATGTGCCGGTATAGTTGATCGATGTCTTGTCGCTGTTACCCTGTTTGGTGGTTACGATGATTACACCGTTGGCGTCGAGACCGTAAACGGCTACAGCCGATGCGTCTTTAAGAATAGACACCGACTCGATTTCGTTAGGGTCGATCTGGTTGAAGTCGTCGCTCGTGCGGCGTACACCGTCAACGACGTAGATTATGCCCGTCTGGCCACGTAGCGTGATGCTGGCGGCGTCGGCACCGGGCTGGCCCGAAGTCTGTACCGTAGCGATACCCGACACACGGCCGCCGATGACGTTAGACATCGACATATTCGGAGCCTTGAGGATATCTTTACTTGAAACGGTCGAGACGGCCGATGTCACGGCGCCACGTTTCATCGAGCCGTAACCTACAACCACTACCTCGTCGAGGGTGTTGTTGTCCTCTTCAAGAGTTACGTCGATTACTTTGCGGCCGTTGACTTTGATTTCCTGCGCTTTCATGCCTATGTAGCGGAAAATCAGAGTGGAGTTATCCTTAGCGTTGATAGAGTACTGACCGTTGATGTCGGTCGATACACCTTCCTGAGATCCTTTAATAAGGACCGTCACACCGGGCAGGGGGTCATCGTTGTCGTCGACCACGGTACCGGTGACTTGCGCCCATGAGGCTATCGAGCCTATGCACAACATCACTACCCATAGTGACAGCCTGCGAATCATACCCTGTGAGGTTAAATTCATTTGCTTTCCCATTAATAAGTGTTTTAGTGATTGTTTTTCGTATGATACTAATTGGTGCCGGCGTGTGGCCGGCCGGGTTGGTTTGGTAAGAGGTCTGTTAGCATAAAGGTTCGTAGCCCTTGGGATGGTTTTATAAGGTGAGAGAAAGGGGGCTGTTCTTTCTACGCTAAAGATGTGCACATATTGTGCCGATGTTGGTTAATGGATGTTATATTGAGTTTCGATTTAGTTAATAGACAGGTGGATTGCCGCTTTGCTTGTGTTTCAGCGGCAGTCCACCCGTGTGTTTGTTATCGTTTTATTTATTCTCGGGGCGCGAGGCGATTTCTTCAAGAATCTGCCAGCACTGGTACATGCCGCGCGGAACGTGGAAACAACCTTTCCACTTGCCGCCCTTCAGGGGCATGAGCACCTCGCCGCGGCGGTTGAGGTAGCCGAACCACTCGGGATACTCTTTATCCTTGAAGTGGCTCCATGCGTAGTCGTGTACGCGCTCGAACCACTCGAGACACTTCTCGTCGCCCGTGAGCTGGTAGCCCTTGATCATTGTGATGAGGGTCTCGATGTGTACCCACCACAGCTTCTGGTCCCACTCGAGTTCCTGCGGGGGGAAGCCCTTGAGGTCCATGAAGTAGAAGATGCCGCCGTACTCTTTGTCCCAGCCATACTCGGCCATGCGCAGGGCGGTGTTCTTGGCGTTCTCGATGAGCTCGGGGCGGCCGAGTCGTTTGCCAAGGTCCATCATGAACCACATTGCCTCGATCGAGTGGCCGGGGTTCATGTGGCGTCCCTCGAAGCAGTCGACGAGCTGGCCGTCGACGCCGATGTTCTCGACAACGAGACCGTCGAGCTCGGGGCGAACGAACTGCTCCACCTCGCTTATGCAGGTGTCGATGGTCTGCTGGAGGAATTTCTCGTCAAGAAGGTCCTGGATCTCGAGGGCGAGGTTGCACAGAATCATGGGGAGGGCGAAGTTCTTCAGCGGGCGTGTGCCGGCGTGGAGTTTGTTCCATTTTCCCTTGGGGTTGTCAACCTTCGAGAGGATGATGTCGAAGGTCTTCTTGGCTATGTCGGCATATTCTTTGTTGCCTGTGGCAATTGAGAGCTGGCCGAATGCCATCGTGGCAAACGTGTATGAGAAAATGTTGTAGGGGTCAACAATGGGCTGGCCGTCACGTGTGAGAGAGAAATACCAGTTATAGTTGCCGTCGTGGCCATACTTTTTGAGGAATTCACCTCCCTGTATGGCAGCGTCAAGCCATTCCTGACGCTTCTCTACCTTGTTGTAGAGCATGGCAAACATCCACACCTCGCGGCCTTGTAGCCAGATGAACTTATCGGTATCATAGACGCTACCGTCGCGGTTGAGGCACGAGAAATAGCCGCCACATTCTTTGTCAATTGAGTTTTCGAGCCAGAAAGGGAGAACCGAGTCGAGGAGTTCGCTCTTGTACTGGTTGGCAAGTGCTTTAAAATCAGCCATTGTTTAGTTCGTTTTTATGATTGGTGATTAGTTATTAATATCATTAGCGGTGCGCTTGATGTCGTCCTTGAGCCAAAAGTTCTCGATCTCCTCGAGGCTCTTGCCTGTGGTGTCGGGAACTTTCTTCCACATGATCCATATATATGGGAAGCAGCAGAAGGCAAAGAACAGGAATGTTCCGGCCGGCGTGAGCGTCTCGAGCATCCAGGGTGTGAGCTGGCCCACGAGGAAGGTTGCAATCCACAGTGCCAGTCCGGCTACCGACATGGCTACGCCACGCACGGCCAGCGGGTACATCTCGCTGAGGATCACAAATATTACGGCGCAAATAGAACCGGCGCAGCACACGATATAGGCTATGAAGAAAATGAGCAGCCAGATGCTGTCGATGCCCATTGCCTCGTGCCACTGGAAGTAGCCGGCGATAAGCAGCAGCGACACTATCATGCCCGTTACGCCATAGTAGACGAGCGCCTTGCGGCCCACGCGGTCGATGATGAACATTGCGAGTACGGTCGTGATCATGTTGGCGGCTCCCACGATTACCTGGTAGAAGAATGCGTCGCCCTGGCCCAGACCGGCATCCTTGAAAATGTCGGGACCGTAGTAGAGCACGGCGTTAACGCCCATGAACTGGCCCAGCATGGCGATGCACACGCCCACGATGACGGCTGTGCGGATGCCGGGTCGTGCCAGTGCGGCGTAGCCCACGTTGGTGGCCTTGGCGGCTACCTCGAGCGTCTCGGCTACCTGGCGTTTGATTTCGCTCATGTTAGTATAAATCCGTCCAAGGATACCCTCGGCGCGGTCGATACGGTTCTTGAGTACAAGCCAGCGGGGACTTTCGGGTATGAACAGCACGGCAACGAGGAAGATGAGCGAGGGTACGACACCCACGCCGAGCATTCCGCGCCACCATTCGTCGACAAACACATATTGCATCCAGCCACCCTCTCCGGCTGCGTAGCCCGGGGCTGCTGCCTCGTCGATGGCATAGTGCAGGAGGTAGTAGTTGGAGATATATGCTCCCACAACGCCTATTGTCACGGCAAGCTGGTAGAGCGACACGAGCATGCCGCGTGACTTGGCTACCGAGATTTCGCTTATGTACATCGGGCACACGATCGAGGCTACGCCTATGCCCATACCGCCTACGATGCGGAAGAGTACGAGCGAGATGAAGCCCGAAGCGAACGCGCATCCCACCATCGAGACGGCAAACAGCGCTGCGGCTGTCACCATGGTGTTTTTGCGTCCGAAATAGTCGCTGAGAGCTCCGCCGCCGAGAACGCCGAATATGGCGCCCAACAGGGCGCTGCTCACGAACCATCCTTTTGTAAACGCGTCAAGATCGAATTGCTGGCGCACCTGGTCGACTGTGCCTGAGATCACGGCCTCGTCGTAGCCGAACAGGAATCCGCCCAGTGCTGCAATTACCGCCAGCAGCAGGATGTATCCGAATCTGTAATCAGTGTCTTTACTCATTATTTATAATGTCTTTATGGTTAGACAAGGTTAAAGTGCTCGCGGTAACGGTTATAAAGGTTGCCGGCCGACGAGTAGATTGACTGCGGGCTCATGAAGTGGCTGAATTCAAATGTGATGACATCTTCCATGCCGGCTTTGCGGGCGCAGTCGAGTTTCTGTAGCAGTTTTTCAAATTTGATGGGAAGGAAACGTATAGGCATGTCGCGGTCAAACGACTCGACGTTGGTCCAGCAGTGCATGCCGTGCTTGTCGGCCAGCTGCTTGTTGCACACGAGGTAGTCGTAGAGCTCGTAGTAGTCGACCTGTCCGTCCTGGAATGCAAGGATGTCGAGAACTCCCTCGAGGTTGCCCAGGATGTCGTCCCACTCGCGCTCGTGC
Organism: uncultured Muribaculaceae bacterium; assembly: GCA_947386115.1. Classification (GTDB taxonomy): domain Bacteria; phylum Bacteroidota; class Bacteroidia; order Bacteroidales; family Muribaculaceae; genus JAAVFS01. The sequence continues at coordinate 3,191 of CANDNO010000044.1, read as the reverse complement.
TCCTCCACTGTGGTAGCTTTGTCGCCGCCCATCACCTGGTCGGTTTTCACACCATGTATATAGGGCGATACCATCGTCGTGAGTCCGCCCGAGATATCTTTGGCGTGGCGGCCCAGATCGGCATATATCTTCGATACATTGCGGGTGCGTCGCGACACTTCCTGGCTCATGTACCACCCCTGGAATGACTTGTGGTGACCATATTTGGCCCACACTTCGTCAATTAGGGCGCGGTTGAGGTCGACCTCGCGCTGAAAGTCGCCTACGTGCCAATAGTAGCCGGAGTCGTAGAAGCCGAAGAAGAATTTCATGTCGTGGCGGTCGGCCAGTGTGAGGAACATCTCGACGAGGTCGACGGGCGGATAGCTCACCGCCTCGCGGTCGAGCAGCGCCTTGAACGGAGCTGCGATCCATTTGCCCAGGCCGGCGCGTATCAGCACCACGGTGTTGATACCCATCGCCTTCATGTGAGCGAAGTCGCGGTCCCATTCTACCGGGCTCCAGTTGGCATGCGGAATGTCCCATGACACCTCATCAAGAAACGTGGCGTGTATAGGCATTCCCTGCATGCAATCGGGCGTCTTGAAGCTCGGGAGGTCTGTGCCGATGAGGCTTTCTGTGGCGCCTGAGGTTGCAATACCTGTTGCCGGTGACGCTATTCGCGCCGCTGCGTCGATGCCGCTGCCCAGTGCCATGGCCCCTGCCGCGGCTACAGCGGTCTTTAGAAAGTCTCTACGGTCGTTTCCCATTATCTGTTATTTTTTTCAGAAATCTATCTTTTATTATACCATTTCAAAGTATTCTTTGTAACGGTTGTAGAGGTGTCCTGCCTGCGGGTAGGCCGACTGCGGGCTCATGAAGTGGCTGAACTCGAATGTGATAGCCTTGTCGTAGCCGGCACGCTTGGCAGCCTCGAGTTTCATGCGCAGTTTGTCAAACTTGATGGGCAGGAAGCGGATGGGCATGTCGCGGTCAAACGACTCGGCGTTGGTCCAGCACTGCATGCCGTACTTGTCGGCCAGCTTCTTGTTGACCTCGAAGAATGCGTCGAGCTCGTCATAGTCGATGTGGCCGTCCTGGAACGCACAAGCGTCGACAACGTCGTGGATGCCGTCGAATATCTCGTTCCACTCTTTCTCGTGCTGTGCTACCGATACACCCTCTTCCTTGGTGAGTTTAGAGCTGGCTGCCATGGCGGCTTTCTTGCCGTCGATCCAGGGCGAAATGAATGTGGGCAGTCCGTCGCTCACATCTTTACACTGCTTGCCCATCTTGTGGAAAGCGTCGATTGCACCCTTGGTGGCACGGCTTATCTCGCCGCTTATGTACCATCCCTGGAAGCTGGGGTGATGCTGTCCGTAATTCTCCCACACCTCGTCGATCACGTAGTGGTTGTCCTCTACCTCCCACGACATGTCGCGGGTGTCCCAGTAGCGGCCCGAGTCGTAGAGGCCGAAGTAGAACTTCATGTTGTGCTTGTCGGCCAGGCGAAGGAACATGTCGAGAAGGTCTTTCGACGGCTTGTAGCAGCCATGTTTCTTCATCAGGTAGGGCGACGGGTAGGTTATGAACTTGCGGTATCCCGAGCGTATCATGAATACGGTGTCGATACCTATAGCCTTCATGTTCAGGAAGTCCTGCTCCCACTCTTTTTCGCCCCAGTTCTGGTGGGGAATGTCGTGGGAGATTTCATCGAGGAAGGTACCGGTGATGGGGAGCGCATCATTCTTGATGAGCAGGTCGCCACCCTCGGGCATGATGATTTTAGACGGAGTTGTTGACAGGACACCTTTGGCTGCCTGTGCGAGTGGGGCTGCGGCTGCTGCGGCTGCTCCCATCATTGCCATACTTTTAAGAAATTGACGACGATCGGTCATAGTCAGTATTTTAAAAGGAGAGATAATTAATTGATTTACTTTATTCTTTATTATTCATTATGTCTACACTCGTTGTTGGTTGCACTCCCGCGTGGAAGTTCGCGCCCGCGAGCGAGCACTTTTTGACGCACAAATATAATGAAGTTTTTTAATACTACATAGTATTTTCTAAAAATTTTTCAAATAATAAGCTACATTATCTAAATTTTTATTTTAACCAAATATTTATGCAATTTTTACGCCCCGTTATTGAAAAAGAACAAGAACGTAAGAAATATTGATGCTTTTAACTTAAATTAAGCCACCTGTGCAAGGTAACGGTAGTGGACAGGTTGTACATTTGCAATGTCAAAATTACAATTCTTCTACACTATGAACTACACAACCTTTAAAAGAAATGCCCATTTCATGGCTGCCGTCGAGAGGGCGGCAGCCGCGGAGGGCACAAAAGAGCCGAACATCGCGAAAATAATTCGACAGGTTATCAATGGCCCCGCTCCCGAGTTTTACGTCAGCTACGAGACCGCCTACCGTTACGTGAGCCTTGCACTGCGTGGAGCCTTGCCCACCGAAATGTCATCAACAAGAACCCGGCAGTGGAACGACCTTGCCGATCGCGTGAGGAAAGTGATGTCGCGAAACAGAGGCAAATCATGCGCGGCCGCGCTCGTCGAGGTTATGGAACGCGGCAATGCACCATCGTTTTATCTCACCCCGAGTTCAGCACTCGCGCTCTATTACCGGTTGACCTCGCAGCCTTGCGCGTGAACCTATTTTTATTCATTACATTATTAAGCAAGTTCTAAATTATGAAAACCATCGTAGTATTGGCGCCCGATGTCATCAAAGCGCGAATCAAAGCACTCACGTCGCTGCATTTTTTCATGAAGGAAATAGACCGCCGACCGCTCACGGCCGATGACGACCCTTCGCTCAACCAGACGATAGTATTTGCATTCTCCCAAGCGCTCATCAGGCTTGCGCCATGGGTCGACAGTTTCAAGATCGAACCGACCAACTTTTACGACAACCCCGACGAACTGCTACAACTCGAAGTCACGTTTGAAGTCTCCGACAGCAGCAGGGTAAGCTGGCCACTGGTAAGGCGCGCACTCGAAGACTACGTCAGCTCAAGCCTCATGACCGAACTGCTCGCGGATAGCCACCTTGCCGCCACCTACAAGACCCGGTGTGACGACGCCCTCCTCGACCTCGACACCATGCTGACCCTCCCCGCCGCCGGCTCCCCTCCCCGCCTCAATGAAGATTCCAAATCGAAGTGCAAAACTTTGAGATAGGAATAACTCATTCTCC
>CANDNO010000043.1 GCA_947386115.1 uncultured Muribaculaceae bacterium | reverse complement strand
AATCACTCTTACAAACCTCAAAAATCACTCGCAGCTAATTTTTGCGAGTTACTTATATGTATTAAACATTATTCAAATGAACCCATGCGCAGGAAGTTAACCTCTTCCTGTGTGAGATAGCGCCAGCGGCCACGGGGAAGGTTCTTCTTGGTGAGTCCGGCGAAGTACACACGATCGAGTTTGGTTACATGGTAACCGAGGCTCTCGAAGATGCGGCGCACGATGCGGTTGCGGCCCGAGTGGATCTCGATGCCGGCCTGATTGCGGTCTTTCTCTGTGGCGTAGCTGATAGCGTCGGCGTGGATGGGACCATCCTCAAGCTCGATACCGTCGGCGATACGCTGCATATCTTCCTCGCTGATATCTTTGTCACACCACACGTGGTAAATCTTTTTCTTGATAAACTTGGGGTGTGTGAGCTTCGAGGCGAGGTCGCCGTCGTTGGTGAGCAGAAGCACACCTGTGGTGTTGCGGTCGAGACGTCCTACGGGATAGATGCGTTCGTTGCAGGCGCCCTTGACGAGGTCCATGACTGTGAGGCGACCGTTGGGGTCGTCGCTTGTAGTCACGCAGTCCTTGGGCTTGTTGAGCAGGATGTAGCACTTGCTCTCGAGGGCAACTACCTTGCCGTCATACTCGACTGTGTCGTTGTGAGAAATCTTGGTGCCGAGCTCGGTAACGACCTTGTCGTTGACCTTGACAAGACCCTGCTGGATGTATTCGTCGGCCTCGCGACGCGAGCAAAGACCGGCATTGGCAAGGAACTTATTAAGACGTATCTGCTCGTTGGGATCGGGGATGGGCATCTCATACTCGATGCGCTTGGGAAGCGGAGTGAAGCTCTTGCCGGGACGCATGCCCTGATTGCCACCGTTGTTAAAGCGGTTGTTGTAGCCGCCCTGCTGGTTGTTATAGCCGCCTTGACGGTTATTGTTGTTGTAACCTCCCTGGCGGTTGTTATTGTAACCACCCTGACGGTTGTTGTTATATCCACCCTGACGATTGTTGTTGTAACCGCCCTGCTGGTTGTTATTAAACTGGCGAGGCTGATAGCCGCCTTGCTGACGGTTATTGTTGTAACCACCTTGCTGGTTATTGTTAAACTGGCGGGGCTGATAGCCGCCTTGCTGACGGTTGTTGTAACCGCCCTGGCGATTATTGTTGTAGCCACCCTGGCGATTGTTGTTATACTGACGGGGCTGATAACCGCCTTCGCGCGGCTGATATCCACCCTCGCGAGGCTGGAATCCACTTTCACGGGGCTGTGTAGCGCTGTCGGTCAAGCCGGGAGTCTGAGTCTCGGTCGACGCGTCGCTCTGAGCATAGTCGCTGCGGTTATAGTTGTTATAGTGATTGCCATAGGAACCCTGGCTGTTATACCTGTTGTTATACCCACCCTGGCGGTTATTGTAACCGCCCTGCTGGCGAGGCTTATAACCACCCTGCTGGTTGTTATAGCGGTTATTGTAGCCACCCTGACGGTTGTTGTGATACTGACGGGGCTGATATGACGAAGTAGCACCTGACTCGGCGCCGTCGGCATCAGACTCGGCATTGTGGCGAGGGGTATAGTTCACTCTCTCAAATCTTGAGGTGTCATGCGAGGCGGCATCGCTGTCGTCGGCACTGCGGCTCACGGTAATACGCGGGCGTTTAGGTTTCTTGTCGTTTGTTTCCATGATGGCTAAGTGTGCTAAAATGGGTTAGATTCCAAATAAATAGTTGGTTATACTTTATAATATATACAATTAAGACTGTTCTCTACGAGTGTTGCATGTATCACACAGGCACTATACAGACATAATCTATTGGATGGTACAAAGATATGCAATATTTTCACACAAAACACAATACAACAATGCTTTTTTACTTAAAAAATATAAATAAGTGTGCGTTTCACGCATCACACCGGCCAAAGCTTTACGGCAGGACCCGGTGACATAACTATGGGTACCGTATCGATTTATATACAATCAGGCCGCGCTATTTGTTTACGCAGCAAGTCGCCTCATCAACTGTCAACACTTACACTCTCCCGAACATTACCACAGAAAAAGCACGAACCAGACCTCACTTCCAACAATGATTGATGCAACAAAACCATATTTTTAAAATATATTTAAAAACAAAAGGCCACTTATTACAATATTTTAATCTATATTGCATAAGTTTTCAAACTGCTGTATCACACTGTAAATGTGATATTTAATCAAACATCACTTACAAATTTATTTATATTTTGTTTATATACGCGTAATTTTGTATAAAAATCATGCAATTATGCTATATCTTTGTATCAAGATTTAAGAACTACCAGCCACGGAGGTGGTTCATGGATTAAGGACAAATAGCATGATTTTATTGTAATGGGCCGTAAAGGCCCAAGGGTTAGTATTATATTAAACTTATTGCTTAATCAGATTTAGATAATAATCGTGTTTTATGTTAGGTTTGTTATTCTTGGAAAGACCAAGTATAAAAAATAAAGGGTAGCTTTGTGAAAAGCCGCCCTTTGTTTTTTAGTATGATTGCCATTAGTGAAACGTGAGGCTCGACATGCCGGCATCCACGAGCAGTCGGGCCACCTCGACAAGACGCCCCGATGTTATGGAATTGATATCCTGCTCCAGCTGTGCGGGCGAACGGTAGACATCGCCACGGAGCGTTGAACGTCCCAGCGCTAGAGCCGTATTCTCCACTCCGGCACGCGAAAGTATCAACTGTCCGAGCAACTGACGCTTGGACATATTCAGAGCACGGGGCGAGAGCTGCTCGCCGGCCATACGCGACAGTTCATCGGCCACAAGGCTGCGACATAACGATGAATGTTCGTCGTCGCAACCGAAATAGACGGTCCAAAGCGCGGTATCACAGTACCGGGAAATTGACGAATCGACGGTGTAAACCAGTCCTCTGTTCTCGCGCAATGAAACATTGAGGCGTGAATTCATTCCGGGCCCACCGAGTATATTGTTGAGCAACGCCAGTGAATCGTTATAGCACCTGTCAAGCCCGTCGAGACGCACACCCATAACAGTGTGGGCCTGATGTGAGCGTATGGACCGCGCAAGCTCAAAGCGATCAACCTTCACCGGCGCACAGCGCGCGCAAGCCTCGCCGGCCGACGGGATGATTCCGAGGTATTTACGAGCAAGCGAGAACACGCGGCTGTCGGAAGCCGGACCGGTATAGAAAAACACCATGCGGCCGGCATGGTAAAACCTGTCGACCCAACGGCGGCAATCCTCACGCCCGAGACGAGCTACCGTCTTTCGGGTGCCAAGGATATTGTGTCCCAACGACGAGCCTGCAAAAATCTTATCCTCAAAATCGTCATACACGGCAGCATCGGGTGTGTCGAGATAACTGCTTATCTCGTCGGCCACCACCTCGCGTTCTTTCTCGAGCTCGGCAGCGGGAAAACTGCAATTGACCACAAGGTCGGCTATAAGCTCGATGGCTCTTGCCGTGTTATGGGCAGGCGCAAGGGTGTAGACAAACGTCTCCTCCTTGGTAGTATAGGCATTCAACTCGCCGCCTACCGTCTCCATGCGGTTAATGACGTGATGGGAGCGGCGCCGGCGGGTGCCCTTGAAGATTGTGTGCTCGACAAAATGAGCAAGGCCGTGCTCGCCGTCACACTCATCGCGGCTACCGGCCATTATGGACACTCCGCAGCACTCGACCTCTCCGGCAGCACGGCGATATGCAACAGTGAGGCCGTTGTCGAGAACGTCGGTAAGGATTATATGTTCGCCGGTTCTTGCCATTTACCGTCGTCTTTGAGCAGTTGCACAAGGTGAGCGAGAGCCTCCTCGCGCGGGATATTGCGCTCAACGCACTCTTTGCCTCGATACAGGCTCACCTTGCCGGCAGCAGCACCAACGTAGCCATAGTCGGCATCGGCCATCTCGCCCGGGCCGTTTACGATACAGCCCATAACGGCGATTTTGAGTCCCGGGAGGTGAGACATGGCGGCCTTGACCTCGTGGACAGTGGTCTGGAGGTCAAAGAGAGTGCGTCCGCAACTCGGACATGAGATAAACTCGGTCTTTTCAAAACGGCAACGTGCCGCCTGGAGGATGTCTCGCTCGAGCTGCCCCACCCTTTCGGGCGAAAGGGCATTGGTGACAATCTCGATACCGTCGACCATGGCGTCAAGGAGCAGAGTGCCGGCATCGGCAGCCGCACGCAGAATCACATCGTCGGCCGGGATGTCGATATATGACAATGTAGCCACGACGGGATTCTTGACACCACGCGACCGCAGGCTGTGGATAGCCTTCTCGATAGAGGCTATGGGATTCTTACTCAAAGAGTAGATCGAGAGGACTGTATCTTTCAACAGGTCGTCGAGCTCGATTATATCGTCGAACTGGCGGTCGGCGCTCAATCTCATTTTATCCAAACCGGCAGCGTCATCGCCATTGACGGCCAGCACGCGGTTGTCGCCACCTATCAAAAGGGAGCCGCAACGAACGACGCTGCTTGCAAAACGGACAGGCGCCACAGGGTCGTAGCCGGGCCAGGTTTCAACCGCAACATTCTCATTGTCGCGCGAAACGATGTAATCGACAAGCGACTTGGCTACAGGTATCTCACACTCAGGCTCCTCGCTCAGAGACACTCTGATTGTGTCGCCGATGCCATGGGCCAGAAGCGTGCCTATGCCCACCGCCGATTTTATGCGGCCATCGTCGCCATCACCGGCCTCGGTAACACCGAGATGGAGCGGGAAGTGCATGTCCTCGGCATCCATAGCCTTGACAAGACGCCTAACTGTCTCGACCATAACCACGGTATTGGAGGCCTTGATCGAGATAACGATATTCTTGAACCCATGAGATACGGCTATGCGCAGATATTCCATGGCGCTCTCGACCATGCCGGCCGGAGTGTCACCATAGCGGCTCATGATGCGGTCGCTGAGCGAGCCGTGGTTGACGCCGATGCGCACGGCAGTGCCATGCTCGGCACAGAGGTCGAGGAACGGCACGAACGTGCGGGCTATGCGCTCCTGCTCGGCGGCATATTCCTCATCGGTGTAGCTGAGCTGCTTGAAAACGCGGCCGGGATCGACAAAGTTGCCGGGGTTGATGCGCACTTTCTCGACATTGCGCGCAGCCTCGAAAGCCGCATTGGGATTGAAATGAATGTCGGCCACAAGGGGGACATCAACGCCACGGTCGCGCAACCGGCTGCGAATCTCGGCAAGATTGGCCGCCTCGCGAACCCCCTGGGCTGTAAGGCGCACAATCTCGCCTCCGGCACGGGCGATACGCTCGGCCTGATCGACCGAAGCGTCGGTATCCATGGTCGAAGTCGATGTCATCGACTGTATTCTCACGGGGGCATCGCCACCTATAGTAACACCGCCCACCATGACAGGCCATGACGAGCGGCGGTTATAGCAAACTGAAGCCATAAAAGCTATTAATTGGTCTTGAACTTATACTCGATAGCGGCGAGGTCGGCGTTGGCCTTGACAATCTTCTGTCGCAGCGAGGCGCGGTAATCCTCAAGGCGGGCAGCGATAGCCTCGTCGGTGAGGGCGAGCATACGCATTGCGAGCACAGCGGCATTGAGTCCGCCATTGATAGTCACTGTCGCAACGGGGATACCCGGAGGCATCTGCACGATCGACAGCAGGGCATCCTTACCCTCGAGTGTAGCGTTCAAGGGAACTCCGATTACGGGCAGCGGAGTGAGAGCCGCGATAACACCGGGAAGGGCGGCAGCCATGCCGGCGGCGGCGATTATCACTTTTACGCCACGGCCGGCGGCGTTAGTTGCAAACTCCTCGACCTCGCGGGGTGTACGGTGGGCCGACAGGGCCAGCATCTCGAACGGAATCTCCATCGACTCGAGGAAGTCGGCGGTCTTGGTCATGACGGGCAGGTCGCTTGTGCTGCCCATGATTATGCTTACCAATGGTTTCATATCGGTATAATGTATTGCGTTTTTTAGAATGATTGCATATCGACGAGGCGCTTGTAGTAGCCGTTGAGCGTCATGAGCTGGTCGTGAGTGCCACGTTCAACGATGCGTCCCTCGTGGAGCACACATATAAGATTGGCGTTTCGGATGGTAGAGAGGCGGTGGGCTATGACGAGGGTCGTGCGGTCCTTCATCAGGCGGTCAAGAGCTTCCTGCACCGACTTCTCGCTCTCGGAGTCGAGCGCCGACGTGGCCTCATCGAGAATGAGCACGGGCGGATTCTTGAGAATGGCGCGGGCTATCGACACGCGCTGGCGCTGGCCACCAGAGAGTCGGCAACCGCGGTCGCCTATATTGGTGTCGTAGCCCTCGGGGCTTTCCATAATGAAGTCGTGGGCATTGGCTATGCGAGCGGCAGCCTCGACCTCCTCGCGGGTCGCATTGTCTACGCCGAATGTTATGTTGTTGTAGAACGTGTCGTTAAACAGAATGGCTTCCTGGTTGACATTGCCCATAAACGACCTGAGGTCGTGAACCTTAAGATCACGCACATCGATGCCGTCGATGGTAATCTTGCCCGAATTGACGTCATAGAATCGTGGCAGGAGATCGGCCATGGTCGACTTGCCCGAACCCGATTGTCCCACAAGTGCAACGGTAGAACCGGCAGGTATATCGAGCTCGATGTCGCTGAGCACCGGGTGGTTGCCGTCGTAGCTGAAATTGACTCCGCTATAATGGATATCGCCCTTGAGCTTGTCGATGTGGGCAGGCTCGGCCGGGTCTTCGATGGGATTGTCGGCCTCGAGAATCTTGTCGACACGCTCCATCGAGGCAAGGCCGCGCTGTATGGCATAAAGCGCCTTGGAGAACTCCTTGGCCGGATTGATGATATTATAGAATATCACCATATAATATATGAACAGCGATGCGGTCATTGTCGAGACGCCGGTGAGGATGAGCGTACCGCCAAACCACAGCACAATGGCGATAGCCGCCGTGCCGAGGAATTCGCTCATGGGGTGAGCGAGCGCCTGGCGGCGGGCCACGCCCTTGGAGATGCGGTAGAACTTATCGTTCTCGCGTGCAAAACGCTCACGCACTTTTCCCTCGGCGTTGAAAGCCTTGATGATGCGCAGGCCGCCGAGCGTCTCCTCGATGTTGCTCATTATCGTGCCCCACTGGTTCTGGCCTTCGAGCGAGTCGCGTTTCAGGCGCTTGCCTATGCGGCCCATGATGGTGCCGGCTATAGGGAGGAGGATAAACACAAACAGCGTGAGTTGCCAGCTGATGGCGATCATCATGCCCAGGCACACGATTATCATCACGGGGTTCTTGAAGAACATGTCGAGCGACGACATTATCGAGTTTTCGATCTCGGCGACGTCACCGCTCATACGCGCTATGACATCACCTTTGCGCTCGGAGGTAAAGAAGCCTATAGGCAATGCTACAATCTTGTTATACATCGAGTTGCGAATATCGCGCACGATACCCATGCGCATGGGTATGATGACATACGATGCCATGTAGGTTACACCTACCTTGAGGAATGTCATCACTACGAGCAACGCCGCGAGCAACGCCAGCGTGCCCGACGCGCCGAAATAGGCTATCGACTCCTGGGTGTAATAGTAGAAATTGTTGATGCACACATCTTTAATATCGCCTGCATCGAGAGGCATAAATGTGTACACCGAGGTCTTGATCTGGAACAGCATCTCCAGGATAGGTATGATGACGGCAAAGGAGAAAAGCGTCAGTACCGCAGCGAGGACATTAAATATAATGTTGAGCACCAGATACCGCTTGTAGGGCGGCAGGAAGCGCTTGATTACTTTCCAGATTTCGTTCATAGATTGGTTTTATTGTTCTTTTATTCATTAACCACGAGATTCATGCCGCGACGCAGGGCAGCCTCGTTGGCCGGGATGAGATGGTGGTGACGCTCGGGAAGCGCTTTTTTGAGACCGCGCAGCACGGCGTCGATCGACACCATGGGACGCGCCTTGATGAGGGCGCCGAGGAGTATCATGTTGTAACCCTTGGCATTGCCCATCTCGATTGTCGCCGTCATGGCATCGACAGAGATGACGGTGATATCGTCGCGGGTGGGCTTGTGGTGTATTCCCGAGGGGTCGTAAATGAGCATGCCGCCCGGCTTGACATGAGATTCAAACTTGTCAAGACTCTGCTGGTTGAGAATAACTGCTATATCGTAGGTGTCGAGCACGGGCGAGCTGATTGTGGAGTCGCTGAGGATAACGGTGACATTGGCCGTACCGCCGCGCTGCTCGGGACCGTAAGAGGGCATCCAGGTTACCTCGAGGTCGTCCATGAGAGCGGCGTATGCCAGTATCTTGCCCATCGACAGGACACCCTGACCGCCAAAACCGGCTATAATAATTTCTTCAGTCATTGTCGTAGAATTGTTTAGAGTGTATCTTTGAGATCACCGGGAGGATAGGCCTCGAACATGTGCTGTTCCATCCACTTGTTGGCGTCGGCAGGCGACATTTTCCAGCCCGAGCTGCATGTGCCCACAACCTCAACCACGGCAGTGCCGCGGCCTTCCATCGAAGCCTTGAATGCTTTCTTGAGCGCGTTCTTACACTTGCGGGTAGTGGCGGCAGTGTGTACCGACTGGCGGGTGACATAGCATGTGCCGGGGAGCTGAGCGAGCAGCGGGGTGATATTGAGCGGGTAGCCGTTGAGATCGACACGGCGGCCGTAGGGGGTGGTGGCTGTCTTCATGCCCTCAAGGGTGGTGGGAGCCATCTGGCCACCTGTCATGCCATATATACCGTTGTTAATGAAGATTATAACAATATTCTCTCCACGATTGGCGGCATGGATGGTCTCGGCTGTGCCGATGGCGGCAAGGTCGCCGTCGCCCTGATAGGTGAACACCATGCGCTCGGGATTGAGACGCTTGGCAGCGGTAGCCACAGCGGGAGCGCGACCATGGGCAGCCTCGATCCAGTCAATATCTATATAATGATAGGCAAAGACGGCACATCCCACGGGGGCAACGCCTATGGCGTCGTTTTCAAGACCCATCTCGTCGAGCACTTCACTCACAAGCTTGTGTACCACGCCGTGGCTACAGCCCGGGCAGTAGTGCATGTTGCGGTCGTCCATGAGCCGGGGGCGGCTGTAGACCTTGGTGCCTTGCTTGATTATATCGTCGTGATTCATGACAGTCAATTAGTTATTAAAATGAGACTTGAACGCGTTGAGCACCTCGAGTGGATTGGGGACGATGCCACCCATGCGGCCGAAATGATATACGGGCATCTCGTGGCTCACGGCCAGGCGTACATCCTCGATCATCTGGCCGGCATTCAGCTCTACGACAAGGATTCCCTTGACTTGCTTTGCAACCTCGGCTATTGCCTCATAGGGGAAGGGCCAAAGTGTTATGGGGCGTATGAGGCCTATTTTTATACCCTGTTTGCGGGCTTCCTCGATGCTTTTGAGGCAGATACGCGCCACAGAGCCAAAGGCGACGATGAGATAATCGCAGTCGTCGGTGTAATATGACTGGAACCGAACCTCGTTGCGTTCAATCTCGGCATACGTGCGCTGGAAGCGCTCGTTGTTCTTCTCCATAATGGCCGAATCGAGCTCGAGCGATGTCACTACGTTGCGATGGCCGCGGCCACTCTTGCCGGTAGCGGCCCAGGGACACTGCTCGGTGATCTGCTCGGGAGTGCGACGCTGCCTAACCGGGGGCAGTACCACCTTTTCCATCATCTGGCCCACGATACCGTCGGCCAGAATCATTGCCGGAGTGCGGTACTTGAACGCGAGATCGAAGCCGAGGCCTACAAAATCGGCCATCTCCTGCACGGTGGCGGGAGCGAGCACTATAAGATGGTAGTCTCCGTGGCCGCCCCCCTTGGTAGCCTGGAAATAGTCGCTCTGCGACGGGTGGATGGTTCCAAGGCCGGGACCGCCACGCATCACGTTGACAATGAGCGCGGGCAGCTCGGCAGCGGCAATATATGAAATGCCCTCTTGCATGAGGCTCACACCGGGGCTCGACGACGACGTCATCACAGCCTTGCCGGTAGCGGCACCTCCGTAAACCATGTTAATTGAAGCCACCTCACTCTCGGCCTGCAACACTACCATGCCGGTAGTCTCCCAGGGCATCTCGGCCTCGAGAGTCTCGAGAACCTCCGACTGAGGGGTGATAGGATAACCGAAATAGCCGTCGACACCATACCTGATAGCGGCATGGGCTATGGCCTCGTTTCCTTTCATGAGTCTTACCTCTTCGTTCATCAGCTTTAGAGTATGTTTGGAGTATTATTTCTCGACTACGCGATACACCTCGATGCAGCCATCGGGGCAAACGGTAGCACACGCGGCACAGCCGATACAACCGTCGGCATTGGCCATCATAGCAAAATGGTAACCTCGGTCATTGACATCCTTACGAGCCAGAGCCAGCACATCGGCCGGACAAGCCACCACACAGAGGTCGCAACCCTTACACCGTTCGGTATCAATAACTACAGTACCTATAACTTTAGCCATTATTCTTCTATATTCTCCTATTTGTTAATCGGTTAGTCAATCGACAACGTGTCGACCCTCGAGCGACACGGTCACTTTATGGCACAAATATACACAATTCGGGGATAATTTCATACCTTTTAACACTATCTAACCAATGGCACACCCTACCCTCGCGTGTGCATCGTGCAGAATGAGCCTGACAGGCGTTTTCTAAAAAAATCACGAAACCGTGCCCGAGAGCAGCATCGACAGGTAAATGACCATAAGCGACAGCGCGTAGCCGGCTGCCACCTGCCCGAGTGTGTGTCGATTGAGCAGCAGTCGCGATGTGCACACGATGCCCGAGGCTATAATCACAATACATGGCAGCCACACACCGGGTACAATCGAGTAGCCTCTATAAACCAAGAATATAGACAGTGCTGTGAGGCCACCCATGCCGGCAGCGTGACCGCTTATCTTCCACACCATGTTGATGAACAGGATGACAATAACCAGTGCCGCCGCTCCCACCATGAAGGCCGTCATCCACTGCGGGGCATGAATCTTCCACAGGTACACCGACAGGCCAAGGTAGGTGAACACGGTAAACACAAACGGCAGCGAGCGGTCGCGACGGTTGTTGAGCAGCGGGTCCGAAACGATTCCGAGCGTGTGCATCACGTAAATGGCGATGATGGGCAGCATCACCGTCACGCCTATCGTGACGAGCGAGACCGTGAGTATAGGCCGGTTGGGGAGGAAACTGAGAAATGTTGTGGAGAATGCCAGCAACATGGCATAGGTGGGCATGAGCAGGGGGAATGTCAACCCCGAAATCACGCGCGCTGTTATTGTGAGTATTTTGTCCATTTCATTTATGGGTTAGGGTATTTCTATATCTTTTTTCTGAGTCGCGCAACGGGATAACCGAGACGCTCGCGATATTTTGCGACCGTGCGGCGGGCTATGTCGTAGCCGCGGGCGGTGAGCATCTGGGTGATGCGCTCGTCGCTCAGCGGCTTGTCCGAATCCTCGGCTTCGATAAGACTGCGCATCGCGGCGAATATTTCGTGGGCCGAGGTATCGTTGTCTTCCTTGGGACGCTCGTTGAACAGCGATTTCAAGGCATAGGTGCCGTGGGGCGTTGTCACATACTTGCCGGCCGTCGCGCGTGAAATCACCGAGAGACCGTAGCCTGTAAGCTCCTTGATGTCACGCAGAATCATAGGCTTGATAAGGCTCTCGTCGCCCGTGAGGAAGAAGTCGCGCTGCAGCTTGACAATTGCCTGCATCACCCGGTACAGGGTTTCCTGGCGCATCGACAGCACCTTGATAAACTCCTGCGCCTCGTCACGCTTACGGCGTATAAATAGGTTGGCAGCATCGCGGCGCGAGCGATGCGTCCCCGGGGTGACGGGGGTGTCCTCGGCAAACGTGCGCTCGATCGACAGCTCGGGGATACGGCTCAACATGGTGAGCGTCAAGCGATCGCCGTCGACATCGACAGCAAAGTCGGGCACCACGTGGCGCGAAGCCTCATCGTCGGTGCGACCGCTGGCAAAAGCGCTTCCGGGCTTGGGATTAAGCCGTCTTATCACAGCGAGCGCTTCCTTGAGTTCATCCTCACTGATGCCGAGCACGGCGCGAAGCTGCTTGTAGTGCATCTTAGAGAAGAGGTCGAAGTAGTGGGCTACAATCTCGGTGGCCGTATCGCCGGCTGCCGATGAAGGCAGTCGCTTGAGCTGCAACAGCAGGCAGTCGCGCAGATCGACGGCTCCTATTCCGGCCGGGTCGAGCTGCCTCACCTGCTGCCACACGCGGTTTACTCGCGATACATCTACATTAATATCGGCACGGTTGGCTATATCGTCGGCTATCGACTGCAGGTCGCGAGTTATATAGCCGTTATCGTCAAGGTTACCTATAATATTGGCCGCGATAATGCGGTCGACATCGTCCATATCGGTAAGTGCCAGCTGCGATGCGAGCGACTCCATGAGGGTCTCGGCCCGCTCGGGTGCAGCGGCAGCTGCGTCATAATAGTCGCCGTCGGGCGAGTAGTTGTTGGCACGGCGATTATAAATAGGTGTAGGGTCGCTGTCGGCCGAGTGCTCGCGTGTATCCTCATCGTCGAGTGGCGAGGAGTCGTCGGCATCCTTGGCCTCGAGGGCCGGCATCTCGTCGACGGCACGGCGCACGGTCTCCTCGATCTCGGGAGTTGACATCTCGAGCATACGCACGAACTGCACCTGCAACGGCGTCAGTCGCTGCTGCTGTTTGAGCGCGGTTTCAAGCGATAGAGACTCTTTCATCACTGTTACTATAATTCAATATGTGATGCCGTGACCGGTTCGCCCATGAAGAGCGATGCCATGTCGGTAAAGCGGTCGGCGCTTTCGGTAGTGAGATATGAGGCAGTGCCGCCTGTGGAACAACGCGATGCAATCTCGGGGTGACGCACAAGATAGTCGGCCAGACTATGGGCAACGATCTCACCCTGCGTCACGATCCTGACACCCTGTGGAGTGTACCGGCTGATTTTTTCAAGCAGCAGGGGGTAATGTGTGCATGCGAGCACTATAGTATCGATGAGCGGGTCGCGCGACATCAGGCTGTCGAGCTCCTGTTTCACAAAATAGTCGGCTCCCGCGCCGGCAGCCTCGCCATTCTCGACAAGCGGCACCCACATGGGGCAAGCGTGTCCCGTGACGGTGAACGACGGGTGAAGCTTGGCTGTCTCGATGTCGTAGGACTGCGAGTTTATCGTGCCGCGCGTACCCATGATGCCTACATGGCCACGTGGCGACAGCTCGTCAAGCCTCTCGACCGTCGGCCGGATTATGCCGAGCACTCTGCGGGATGGATCGAGCAGAGGCAGGTCGCGCTGCTGAATAGTGCGCAAAGCCTTCGCCGAAGCCGTGTTGCACGCAAGGATAACAAGACTGCATCCACGCTCGAAAAGCGCCTTGACCGACTCGAGCGTAAAACGGTACACGAGCTCAAACGAACGGTTGCCGTAAGGCGCCCGGGCGTTATCGCCAAGATACAGGTAGTCATATTCAGGCAGCACACGGCGCACATCGCGTAGAATCGTCAATCCGCCATAACCCGAATCAAAAACCCCGATGGGACCTTTTATGTGATTACACTCATTCATTAGATGCAAATTTACAACATTTCCATTAATCAACCATACCCGAACCTTTTTTTTATCCTCTGACACGCTCGGGACAGCTAATCAAGAGCCAGATATCACGCTAAGACTAAAAAACGATATTTTATTAATTTTCGTTAAATATAGTTAACAAAATTGGGGGGGGTAAAATTTAATTTAAATTTGCAAAAATTTAGGCTTTATAAGCTAACTACTAAACTATTATGCTATAAAGTCCCTAACTTAAACCGATTCTAAACCATGTCAGTAATCTAACTATTTTTAGTTAAATTATATAAACTTAAATATTCATGTGATGATGAACATTTCTTAGTTTAAATACATCTATCGATTCACTTATTTACCTACGACCAATCACTTTTTATTAACCAATTTAATATCATGTTATCAAAACAATTAATCTGTTTTGTCGCACTTCTTGCCCTGGCGGGTGGAGGAGCGATTACCGCAACAGGGCAGACGTCGGCTCAAAACGGGACGTCGGCTCAGCAGAGTGCCTATTGTACAGGTGTGGTATACGATGATACCGATGAGCCTGTAGTAGGCGCAACTATTATGGTAAAAGGCACCACTAACGGTGCGAGTACAAATCTCGACGGCGAATTCACACTCGTCAATGTGAAGAAAGGCAGTACTATCGCCGTTTCATACATAGGCTGCGAACCACAGGAAATCGTATGGAACGGAGGACCTTTACACATTATATTAAAGAGTGCGGCAACTGATCTCGACGAGGTGGTCGTAGTTGGTTACGGCACACAGAAAAAGGTATCTGTGACGGGATCAATCGCATCGACCAAAGGTGCCGATATCGCCAAAGTACCGTCGATCAACATGACCAACACCCTTGCCGGACGCCTTCCAGGTCTTGTATCATACAACCGCAGCGGTGAGCCCGGATATGATGACGCAGGACTGCTGATTCGCGGCGCAAGCACCACGGGCGATTCGTCACCGCTTGTAGTTATCGACGGTGTGGCCGACCGTGCCGGAAGCCTTGGCCGCCTCGACCCTAACGATATCGAAAGCATCTCGATATTGAAAGATGCATCGGCTGCGATTTACGGTTCACGTGCTGCAAACGGCGTTATTCTTGTCACCACCAAACGCGGTAATACCGATACGTTCTCAGTGACTTATAACGGCAACATAGGTCTAAGCCGTCCCACGACACTACCCGAAATGTGTTCGTCGGCACAATACGCCGAGCTTATTAACGAGATAAATCCCGGCACATACACGGCCGAGGCCATACAGAAATTCAGAGATGGCAGCGACCCGCTCAATTACCCCAACATTGATTCATTCGACTTGTTGTTGCGCAATGCCTTACAGACATCTCACAACGTATCGGCATCGGGCGGCGGCAAGTATGCACGCTTTTATGCTTCAATAGGTTATAAATATCAGGATAATTTCTATAAAAACAGTGCAAGTAACTTTAACCAGTACAACGTTCGCTCCAACATTGACTTCACTCCTTCCAAAGATGTCAAAATAGGATTAAACATCGCTTTCCAGCAAGAAGACCGCAACTCGCCCGTGTATGGCTCGGAAGACATCTGGCGCTATCTCATTAAATATAACCCGATGGTAAACATCTGGTTCCCCGGCACTAACTTCGGCAACATATCGTCAAAGCAGGACAACTTCTCACCCGCTACCGGACTTGATGATACAATGGGCTACCAGAAAAACCGCCGCTCATATCTGAACGCCGACCTCACTCTTAACTGGCAGCTGCCGTGGATTACCGAAGGCTTGTCGGTCAACGCCGGTGTTTATATCGACCGCATGGATACATTCCAGAAAAATTTCCAGCATGAGTACTATCTCTATGAGAATCTGAACGGCAACTACGAGCCTCGCAAACAGGGTTCAAATATCCTCAACGAGAACATGAATCAATCGCTCGGCATCACGTTCAACGCTCGTGTCAACTATGAACGCCAGTTCAATAAAGTTCACAATGTTAGCGCGTTTGTAGCCTACGAGCAATACACTTATCGTTACGACTACCTGCAGGGCGGTCGCGAAAAATTCATCTCGACAAGTGTCGACGAACTGTTTGCCGGCCCCAAGACCAGCGCCACTAACGACGGCTCGGCTTCGGAAACGGCACGCATGAACTACTTTGGCCGTGTAGATTACAACTATGCCGAAAAATACCTGTTCCAGTTCAACTGGCGTTATGACGGCTCGGAGAACTTCCCCAAGGGCAAGCGCTTCGGTTTCTTCCCCGGCGTATCTCTTGGCTGGCGCATCTCGGAAGAGGATTTCTGGAAAGACCATGTATCGTTCATCAACTCGATGAAAATACGCGCATCGTGGGGTAAAATGGGTAACGATAAGGTAGCTGCCTTCCAGTACATGACAGCCTACACATTTGACAATGCAGCGATACTTAACGGAGGCCCCCAGACAGGCTTACGTCTGCTGCGTACCGCCAACCCGAACATCACCTGGGAGGTTGCCAACACATACAACATCGGTCTCGAATCACGTTTCCTCACCAACTTCAACGTAGAAATTGACCTGTTTAAGACCAAACGCGACAATATTCTTGCCACCCGTAATGCCGCTGTGCCCGAATATGCAGGCCTTGTATTGCCCGACGAAAACATAGGCCGAGTATCGAACAAAGGTATCGAAATGACCCTTGGCTGGAACAAACACATCAACAACGACTGGGATGTGATGGTAAGCGGCAACTTCTCTTATAACCACAGCAAAATCGAGTTTATCGACGAGCCCGAGTCAACTCTCGCATGGCAACGTCGCACAGGACTGTCGGTAGGCACTAACGGTGGTAACTACCTGATGTATGAGGCCGACGGAATTTTCCGCACACAAGAGGAGCTCAACAGCTATCCCCATCTCAACGAAGCCCGTGTCGGTGACGTTCGTTTCAAAGACATCAACAACGACGGTGTGATTGACGGAGCCGATAAGGTGCGCCAGGACAAGCCCGCCATACCGCGTTTCATGTATGGCATTACACTTGGTGCCCGTTACAAAGACTGGAATCTCTCAATGCTCTGGCAGGGTGCAGCCGACGTATGGCAGTACACCTTTATGGAGGCCGGCACAATAGGCAACTTCACCAAAGACTTCTATGAAAACCGTTGGACTGAAAACAATATCGATGCCAAATATCCTCGCACATACAACCGCGATGCAACGGTGACCGGTGGTGGAGGCTATCGCAACTCGTTCTGGCTCAACAACGCCAGCTATCTCCGCCTGAAAAGTATCGAGCTGTCATATCAGCTCCCGGCCAAGTTCTTCACCAAGACACCAATCAAGGGCGTACGACTGAGCTTAAGCGGCTACAACCTTTTGACATTTACCGGGATAAAAAATATCGACCCGGAGACTCAGGAAAACTCACAGGGCTGGGCTGCCTGGAATACACCCCAGAACAAAGTGTATAACTTCGGCGTAAACGTAACATTCTAAACCAACTACAATAATGAATACATATATAAAATCGATTTTTGCAGGTATGTGTGGCGTGGCGCTCATGACGTCTTGTACAGACATTCTTGACAAAACACCACTCACCGAGATATCACAGGAGGACCTTTGGAGTGATCCGGCTCTTGTTCAGGCCTATGCCAACTCGGTCTATAACCAGGTAGGACACGGCTGGACCGAGTCGATGCTGAGCTCGGCATGTGATGAAACCGAGCTGACATGGCTGCGCGGCTGCGAGCTCACCAACTTTTCCCGCATCAACCCCAGCGACCTTGGCCGCATGAACGGCGCCTGGTGGGGCTGGGACAACCGCGGCTGGGGTACAAAATGGAATAACATCACCAAGGCAAATATCATCCTCGAACGCATTGATGATGTACCGTTTACCGACGAAAACCAGCGTGCGCGCATCAAGGGTGAGGTAAAATACCTACGTGCATTCGAGTACAACGACCTTATCACCCGCTGGGGCGCAGTGCCTATCATAACCCGCAGCTTCACTATCGATGATGACGCGCTGATACGCGAGCAGAAACGTGCCACGTATGCCGAGTGTGTTGACTTCATGGTAAAAGAGCTTGACGAAGTAATCGATGGAAAAATGCTTCCGGCCACTTACAGCGGTAGCGACTACGGTCGTGCCACAAGTGTTGCAGCAATGGCACTGAAGGCCCGCATCCTGCTTTTTGCAGCAAGTGACCTCATGAACGTTGGAGTCTCGATGGCTGAGGTGGGCTACACGACACCTCGCGACAATCGCTGGAAGCTTGCGGCTGACGCATGTACCGAAGCCCTTGACGCAGCTCTTGCCGCAGGCTACAAACTTTACGACAACACGGGCAACCCCGAGACCGATTACCAAAAATTGTTCCTCGACAATACCGAAGCCAACAAAGAAGTGATTTTTGCCCGCATGGGTACAGAATCATCACTTGGCGACAACCTCTGTGGATTAGAGCAGTACAACTATCCCAACGGCTACGGCGGCTGGGGAGGCAACTGTCCGTTACAGGAACTCGTCGATGATTATGAAATAATTGATAATGGTGTGGCACGCAGATTTGACTGGAACAATCCAGCCGACGCAGCCGCACCATACGAAAACCGTGACCCTCGCTTCTACGCCTCGATTCTTTATGATGGCGCTATGTGGCAGGGACGTCCCGTAGAGACATTCTTTGACGTTGATGCAACCGGAAAAGAAATCGGCGGCGGACGTGACTCACGCTATGGAAACGACAGCTGGAACGCGTCGCCCACAGGATATAACCTCAAAAAATTCCTTGACGAGAGCTACAGCCCCAACAGCTGGCAATTCTCGGCCAAGAACTTTATATGGCTGCGTGTTGCCGAGTTGTACCTCAACAAGGCCGAGGCTCTTTACCACACAGGCGACGAAAACGGTGCGCGCGAGGCCCTTAAACCGGTGCGCGAGCGTGCTGGAATGCCGGCTATAACATCATCGGGATCTCAACTCCTCGAGGATATTAAGCATGAACGCCGCATCGAGTTTGCATTTGAAGAGCACCGTTACTTCGACGTGCGCCGCTGGAAAGAGGGCCCCAAATACCTTGGCCGCACAGTTCATGCCATCTACATAAGCCGCCATCCCGATGGTCACAAGACTTATAAAGTCGACAAACTGCGCAGCGATGTAGGCGGAGATCGTATTTTCGATGAAAAGATTTATTGGAGCCCCATTCTCAAATCGGAAATTGATAAAAACCCCAACCTTAAACAGAACCCAGGTTACGCTAACTAAAGTAGGTATTATTGAAGGAGACCTGGTATGGTAGCCGTGCAATAAAATCACATTTATACACGGCTACCTATTCTTGACTATTTATACGATTTGATGACGCAAAACGGTGTTTTGGAGCAATTCTGATGTAAAAATGGTATAAATCTTAAATTTTTTTGAAAAAAAAGTTGGAGAGTCGTTTACATTGATTATATTTGCGTACTGAACGGAAAACGTTGCTATCGCTCGCGACTGTTCCCCGAGGGTTTTATATACACAGGGGATAGGCACTGCGGGCAAGCGCTATCCGTCGCGCGATAAAAAGATTGTTTACCTTAATAATAAATATCATTATCATCATGAACAAGACAGAACTCGTTAACGCAATCGCCGAGCAGGCAAATCTCTCTAAAGTTGACGCCAAGGCAGCCCTTGACGCTACTCTCAACGCTATTGGCGGCGCTCTTGCTGCCGGCGAAAAAGTAGCCATCCTCGGTTTCGGCACATTCGCCGTTTCAGAGAAAGGCGCACGCACCGGTATCAACCCCCGTACCAAAGAGAAAATCGAAATTCCCGCTCGCAAATCGGTTAAATTCAAAGCCGGTGCCGAGCTCGACAGCAAGGTAAAATAAGACGAGACGTCTGTTTTACAACTGTATAGCTTAAGCGCGAGCTACCACCCGGCATATCTTACCGTGTAGTAGCTCCCGCTTTTTCTATGTCCGGAGTATTTACCGCAATCCGGCCACTCCCATTCCTCACAATTTATGATTCATGAAACGACTTACTATTTCAATCGCGGTGATGACACTCGTAGCATCACTGGCCAATGCATTCAACATCACAAGCCCCAACGGCAAACTCGACGTTAACATCGACCTCGACGCCAAGGGCCACCCCCAATACAACATCACTCTCGACGGCAAGACAATGCTGCGCAACTCGCCGTTAGGCTTCACCTCCAATATAGGCGACTACACAAAGGCCGAGTCAATGAAGCCGGGCGAGATCAAACCCATCGAGGAGAACTACTCGCTCGACCGCATCAAAAAAAGCAAAATCGAATACTGCGCCAACGAGGCTACCGTAAAATTCGTGACCCCCGACGGGCTGAAATGGGGGGTAACCTTCCGCGTATCAGATAACGACGTGGCATTCCGCTATAATATTTCCAAAGCCAAAGAAACCGGTTCGATATACATCGACAGCGAGGCAACAGGCTTCCGCTTCCCTGCCGGCACGACTACATTCCTTACCCCTCAGAGCGACCCGATGATAGGCTGGAAGCGTACCAAGCCGTCGTATGAGGAGGAGTACACCGTCGACGCGCCCATGGATGCCGCCTCGAAATATGGCCACGGCTACACATTCCCCTGCCTGTTCAAGGTGGGCGATGACGGCTGGGTGCTGGTTTCGGAAACCGGCGTCGACAGCCACTACTGCGCTTCACACCTGAGCGAATACAAGCTTGACGGACTGTACACTATCGACTTCCCCATGCAGGGCGAGAACAACGGCAACGGCAACACCGGCGCCGCCATGGCCCTGCCGGCCAAAACACCTTGGCGCACAATAACCGTGGGCACCGACCTACGCCCCATTGTCGAGACCACCGTGCTCTGGGACGTAGTCAAGCCCCTCTACGAGACCGAGAACGATTACAAGTATGGCCGCGGAACGTGGAGCTGGATCGTGTGGCAGGACAACAGCATCAACATGGAGGACCAGAAAAAATACGTCGACCTGGCCGAGGCTATGGGCTACGAATACATACTCGTCGACAACTGGTGGGACAACAACATAGGCCGCAAAAAACTTCCCGAGCTTATCGAGTATGCCAACAAAAAAGGCATCGATGTATTCATGTGGTACAGCTCGTCGGGCTACTGGAACGACATCGAGCAGGGCCCCATCAACTGCATGGACAACCCCATCGTGCGCAAGCGCGAGATGAAATGGCTCAAAGACCTGGGGGTCAAAGGCATCAAGGTCGACTTCTTTGGTGGCGACAAGCAGGAGACCATGCGCCTTTACGAGGCCATACTATCCGATGCCGACGACAACGGCCTTATGGTGATTTTCCATGGCTGCACCCTGCCCCGAGGATGGGAGCGCATGTACCCCAACTACGTAGGCAGCGAAGCCGTGCTCGCCAGCGAGAACATCTTCTTCGAGCAGCATTTCTGTGACGAAGCCGCATTCAACGCCACCCTCCACCCGTTCATACGCAACACTGTGGGCTGCATGGAATTCGGCGGCTGCTTCATGAACAAATTCATGAGCCGAGGCAACGACAAGGGCAACCGCCGCGTCACCACCGATGCGTTCGAGCTTGCCACTACTATTCTGTTCCAGAACCCGATACAGAACTTCGCGCTGACACCTAACAACCTTACCGACGCTCCCGCCCTGTGCATGGACTTCCTGCGCGACGTGCCCACCACCTGGGACGAGACACGCTTCATCGACGGTTACCCCGGACGCTACGTCGTGCTGGCCCGCCGTCATGGCGACAAATGGTACATAGCCGGAGTCAACGCCACCGACAAGCCTATCGAAATCACCCTGCGCGAGAGCAAAAAGGGGGAGACCTACACCTTCTATAGCGATGGTCTCGACGGAAAACCCGTAAAAACCAACGTGACAGTTGACAAGAAGGCTCCGAGCGTGAAAATGCAGCCACGCGGCGGCTTCGTAGTGGTCAAATGAGAAACTGTTTAAAGCGTTTAGAGCCGGTTCGACAATAAATGTTAAATGCAAGGTCGCAGATCTCGGGGTGATTTTTGTCTTGAGACAAAGGAGCGTAGCGTGCTACGTGACTGAGGAACAAGGCAAAAAGCGCCCGAGAGATGCGAGGCGAGGGTAACTTTTCAGCGATTTGGAAAAACAATATCGTGGACAATTCGTTAGGCCTGAAAACATAATTATCAGGTAAAATGAGTATTACATTCAACAAACGTCAAAGACGGCAGATAAAAAAGCTCATACGTCGACATCACGGTAAAGAACGGGTAAACCTTTATGATATATTCAAGGCAATTGCATACTTGGTATACACACCTGACTTCGTCAACGTGTCACCCAAAAATCATCTTCAAATAAAGGTGCGATGCG
>CANDNO010000042.1 GCA_947386115.1 uncultured Muribaculaceae bacterium | reverse complement strand
CGGGGGTCACATTCCATGACCACAACGGGGTCAATTTCATGGAGTTTTTCCACTTTATGTCGGGTGTATATATCCGTTATCGCCAATGAGCTATGTCGTGCTTGGTCGCGGACGGCAATCGTGGCCATGTTATTGTCGCACATTTCAGTTATGCCCGTGTCCTTTAGTGAGTAGAATTTCCACTCGGGTCTGAGACCTAAAGGCTTTCGCAGATTATCCCAGTGATCCCGGAAGTGCTTTGGGTCAATTTCCTTTGTTCCTGGACGTAGGTTATACGAGAAAATAAAATAATCTGCCGGCGCCGAGAATAAACCTATCTCTATGGCATAGAGCAGCACCTTTTTCGGCACGGTCACGGTTTGTTCTGTCTTGTTCTTGGCACACTCTGCCGGGATGGTGATTGTGCTTAGCTTTAGGTTGAAATTCCTGATGCGCAATCGTGTCATCTCGACCGGTCTGATAAAACAGTAGTATAGGAGATAACAGGCCAAGAGGAAGTGTTTCTCATGGACCGCACAGTAATCGGCCAGTTTCTTAACCACATCGAGAGGGATTTCTGTGCGCCCTTTTTTGTAGAGTCGTTTGCTGATGGGAGCGATGCCTTCGGTTGGCCTCGACTTTAGATATCCCTTCTCCACAAGAAATCCGCTGAAAACTTTGAGAAATCCGAGGTAATTGTTTCTTGTCTGCGCTCCATTGTTCCTCTCGATGAACACCCAGTCGAGAAAGTCAACACAGAATTTACGGTCGAACTGATACATGTAATATATCGGCTTTTTTGTGTCGATATACTCCTTGAGCATCTTGACATACGATTTATAGCCGGAATAAGTCTCTTTGCGATACAGACCGTCGCTCATCATCTTCTCGATATGGGTGACGTATCTGTTCAGTCCTTCCTCGAATGTTATCAGGTTTGAGGTGTCTTTCGCAATCCAGGGGTTCCAACCGTGCTGCAGCTGCTCATTTAAACGAGCTATGACTTCTTTCGCGTATTTGCGACGTCTACACAATCCGTTAATGCGGTTGATCTTGATTGTCTTGCGCCGGAGCTTTCCGGTCTCAGGGTCGAACGCGTTGAATTCGACATAAGCTCCTGCTCCGTTTTCTCGATAGACTGGCGGCGTGTATTGGCGAATTGACGCAACGCCGGATGCCGTACTGGCTACCTGTTTTTCCTCTATATTATCGGAAATGGTTGGCTGTGTTGGGTACATTTTTTTTGACATTTCTTGTGGAAATGTCAGGGTTCGTACTGTTTTTGATGCCGTATCAGAAATTGGCGTTGTTCCGTTTCTGTTCCGGCTAAAATGGAAAACAACCCGCAAATCGCTGATTTGCAGGTTGTTAACCCTTAAAGAGTCGGGGTGAGAAGACTCGAACTTCCGACCTCCACGTCCCGAACGTGGCGCGCTGCCAACTGTGCTACACCCCGATGGTGCGTTGACCGGGTGCAAAGTTACGAATATTTTTTGAATCTTTAGAGAAATTTTCTCGCGATTTTTTACGAACTTTGTATTTACAACCAAGATTACGTTATCATGAGTGAAAATCAGATTCCGGTTCTGCTGCTCACAGGATATCTGGGCAGCGGAAAAACAACGTTACTCAACCGCATACTTTCCAACCGCCGCGGCATCAAGTTTGCCGTTATCGTCAACGATATAGGCGAAATCAATATCGACGCGTCGCTCATCCAGAAGGGTGGCATCGTGGGCCAGGACGGCCGCAGCGATGACCTCGTGGCTCTGTCCAACGGCTGTATATGCTGCACGCTCAAGATGGACCTCGTGGAGCAGTTGGGCGACATCGCGCGCTCGGGCAACTTCGACTACATCGTCATCGAGGCGAGCGGTATATGCGAGCCTGAGCCTATCGCACGCACCATCTGCGCTATCCCGCAGCTCGACCCGCGTCAGGCCCACGGCACCCTGCCCCGCCTCGACTGCATCGTGACGGTGGTCGATGCGCTCAGGATGAAGAGCGAGTTTGACAGCGGCGCCCGACTCAGACGCAAAGGTATCGGCGACGAGGACATCGAGAACCTCATCATACAGCAGATCGAGTTCTGCAATATAATCCTGCTCAACAAGATATCGGAGGTGACGCGCGAGGAAGCCGACCGCATGCGCAGCATCATTCGCGCCCTGCAGCCCAAGGCCCGCATCATCGAGTGTGACTATGCCGATGTGGATATGGCGCGACTGCTCGATACCGGCCTGTTTGACTACGAGGATGTAGCCACATCGGCCACATGGGTGCGCGAGATAGAGCGTCCCGTCACCGACGAGGAGGAGGCCGAAGCCCACCACGAGCACCATCACCACGACCACGAGCATCATCACGAGCATGACCACGAGCACCATCATCACGACCATGACGATGACCACTGCGGGCATCCCGAGCACGGCGAGCACTGCCACTGTCACCACCATCACCACGACGGGGAGGGCGAAGCCGAGGAGTACGGCATACAGACGATGGTCTACTATCGCCGCCGCCCGTTTGACATCCACAAGCTCGACCGCTTCATGGCTACCAAATGGCCGCAGAATGTCATTCGCACCAAGGGTGTGCTGTACTTCGGCCACCAACCCGACATGTCGTTCCTTTTCGAACAGGCCGGCATACAGAAGAAGCTGACCGAAGCCGGATTGTGGTATGCCACCGCTCCGGCCGACGAACTGCGCGACATGATGGAGCGCGAGCCGGGTCTCGCCCGCGACTGGGACCCTGTGTATGGCGACCGCATGATCAAGCTCGTATTCATCGGGCAACATCTTGACCGCGAGGCGCTCACCGCCGCCCTCGACGAATGCCTGACCGACCTTAAGACAGGCGCATAAAGAGAAATGTCAAGTAACCCGCTGTCCCGGGCGGGTTACTTGACAAAATTTATTATATTTGCACCTACCAATCTTTATAATAGCATTACCATGAAACCTATCTTCACGACTATTGCATCGGCTCTGCTGCTCATGTCGGCCTCGACGGCAGCGGCCGAACAACCTGCCGAAAAAGACTACGCAGGCTACCTGTTCACCTATTTCACCGGCAACTCGATGGATGGCGAGCAGATACGCTTCGCGCTCTCCAACGACGGATATAACTTCAAGGCCCTGAACGACAACCGCCCGGTTCTCGACTCCAAGATCATCTCGTCGACCGGTGGCGTGCGCGACCCGCACATACTGCGCGGTGCCGACGGCGAGACATTCTACATGGTAGTAACCGACATGGTTTCGGGCAACGGCTGGGACTCCAACCGCGCGATGGTGCTCCTCAAGAGCCGCGACCTCGTCAACTGGGACCACTCGGTGGTAAACATACAGAAACGCTACCCCAATCAGGGCAACCTCAAGCGAGTGTGGGCACCGCAGACCATCTACGACAACGAGGCCGGCAAATACATGATATACTGGTCGATGCAGCACGGCAACGGCCCCGACATCATCTATTACGCCTATGCCAACGACGATTTCACCGACCTCGAGGGCGACTACAAGCCGCTGTTCATCCCGGCCGACAAGAAATCGTGTATCGACGGCGACATCGTTTACCACGACGGCCTGTACCACCTCTTCTACAAGACCGAGGGTCACGGCAACGGCATCAAGGTAGCCACCACCAAGTCGCTCACATCGGGCGAATGGGAGGAACAGCCCGACTACAAGCAGCAGACACCCGAGAGCGTCGAGGGTGCCGGCACGTTCAAGCTCATAGGCCGGGACAAATACATCCTCATGTATGACGTCTACATGAAAGGCAAGTACCAGTTCACCGAGACCGAAGACCTCTCCAACTTCAAGGTAATCGACAGCGACGTGACAATGAACTTCCACCCGCGCCACGGCACTGTGATGCCCGTGACCCGCGCCGAGATGCAGCGCCTCATGGAGCGCTGGCCGTCGGCCGACATGGGCGACCTGCACGTGAACGCCAACCCCATCCTGCCCGGATTCCATGCCGACCCTGAGATTCTGTACTCACACCGCGACGGACGCTACTACATCTACTCCACCACCGACGGCACTCCCGGCTGGGGTGGCACATATTACACCTGCTTCTCATCGCCCGACCTCGTGCACTGGACGCCCGAAGGCACCGTCCTCGACCTCGCCACCGACCAGGTGAAGTGGGCCGACGGCAACTGCTGGGCTCCCGCCATCGAGGAGAAAGTCATCGACGGTAAGTATCGCTACTTCCTGTACTTCAGCGGCAATCCCGTTGCCGGCGGAGGCAAGCAGATAGGCGTCGCCGTGGCAGACAATCCCACCGGCCCGTTCGTCGACCTGGGGCATCCCATAATTACCGAATCGCCCACAGGCAAAGGCCAGCAGATCGACGTCGATGTGTTCACCGACCCCATAAGCGGCAAGAGCTACCTCTACTGGGGCAACGGCTACATGGCCGGAGCCGAGCTCAATCCCGACATGACCTCGATCGTCGACTCCACGATAACAGTGATGACACCCAAGGGTGGCTCGCTCAAGACATGGGAATACCGCGAAGCTCCCTACGTATTCTACGACCGGGGCACATATTACTTCATGTGGTCGGTCGACGACACCGGCTCGCCCAACTACCACGTGGCATACGGGACATCCGACTCACCCCTGGGGCAGATCAAAGTAGCCAAGAACCCCGTCATCCTGTCGCAGGATTCCGCCAAGGGCATCTATGGCCCGGCCCACAACTCGGTAGTGCGCACCCCCGCCACCGGCGACTGGCGCATTGTCTATCACCGCATCAACGAGAACTACCTCAACGACTCGCCCGGCACACACCGCGAAGTGTGCATCGACCGCATGACAATCAACCCCGACGGCACGATCGCGCCCGTAGTTCCCACAAAATAAACCCAACGAAATGACTAAAGACACACTGCCGGCAAAAGGACGATATGGCATCTACGTGCCATACGCCCTGCTATTGTCCGACTTCATCGTGCTCAACGCTATACTGCTGGCAGTGGTGTTCTTCAACGCACCGCTGCCCGGCGACACGCTACGCATGGTCCTGGTGGTCGCCAACGCAGCCTACCTGCCGGTGGCAAGCATGTCGCTCCCTATGCGCCGCGCCCGCGCCGTCCACATGGAGCGTCTGGTTGTCAAGTCATTGCAGATGGTGCTTATACACGCCCTGATATTCTTCTCGCTGGTAGCGTTTCTCGGCATATCCACAGTGCCGTGGGAAGACTATGTCGAGTTTTACATCGCCTTCCTTATAGGCCTGCCGCTGAGCTGGATAGCGACGCGTCTTGCCATGAAGGCTCTACGCCGCCACGGGCGCAACTATGTCAACGTAATCATCATAGGCCACGGCGACAACGCCATGAGACTTGCCGCCGAGTTGCAGCAGGACCCCGGATACGGATATCACATCCACGGCTTCTTTGACACCGAGTGGCCATCGCGGTTCGGGCAATGCCGGTTCTTAGGAACGATAAGCGACGACCTTCCCCGGTACCTCTCCCGAAACCGCATCGACGAAATATATTACACCATCGACGGCAACGATGAACACACCATGTCGACCGTCGTGAGGCTGGCCGACGACAACATGGTGGCCTTCTACTATGTGCCGCAGCTCACTCGCAGCGTGGCGCGCTTGTTCCACCTCACCCACATAGGCACCATACCCGTTCTCGCCGCCCACAGCAACCCGCTCGACAACCCCGTCAACCGCATTGTCAAGCGCACATTCGACGTGCTGTTCTCGTCGACATTCCTCATCGTCAGCCCTATAATCTTTATTCCGGTGGCAATTGCCATCAAGATTTCATCGCCCGGCCCTATATTCTTCAAACAGCGACGCACCGGCTACCTGGGCAACGAGTTCACCTGCTGGAAATTCAGAACAATGCGCGTAAATGCCGACGCCGATAAAGCCCAGGCTACGGCCGACGACCCGCGCAAGACCCGCCTGGGCGACTTCCTGCGACGCTCATCAATCGACGAGTTACCCCAGTTTATCAACGTCCTGCGTGGCGACATGTCGGTCGTAGGTCCACGTCCCCACATGGTCAAGCACACCGCCGACTATTCGCGTCTCATCGACCGCTACATGGTGCGCCACATCGTCAAACCCGGCATCACCGGCTGGGCACAGGTACTCGGTTACCGCGGAGCCACCAGCGAGCTGTGGCAAATGGAAGGACGCGTGGAAAAAGACGTGTGGTATATCGAAAACTGGAGCCTGTTGCTCGACCTCAAAATCATAGCGCGCACAGTGACCAACGCCATCCACGGCGAGGAAAACGCCTATTGATGGCCCGTTTCGACACCGCGTGAACAAATAGCGCGTCTGGATTGTCGTTTAAGTATAAACGACTATTTATTATGAAAAACATTCTATTTTGCCTTATACCCTCATCCGATGCCTCCGGCGTCACTGAGGCCGCCGATAACCTCGGCCGATTCATCACCGAGCGCGACGGATTTTCCTACCATGTCGCCCGATTTATCATGAACATCGTCGACTGGATTCTTGGAGTGTTCGGGCTGGAACAGGACAGCCCGGTAGTAACGTTCCTGTATGCAGCCGTAATATTCGGTGTAGCGCTCGTCATAGGCTACGTTTTCCAATGGATACTTCTCAAGATTGTCGAAACCATTGCAAAACGCTGGAGCAGCGACACCTATAAATCGCTCAGCGGCCAACGGTTTTTCCACAAGATGTGCCGTATCGTACCGCCGCTCGTATTCCTTGGACTCATACAGTTCACGCTGTCCAACCACAACTCGCTATCAGATTTCCTGACAAAAATAACAGTCGTTTACCTCATCATCGTATTCACGATAGCCGCCAACGCGCTTATCATGACAATATGGCAACGCGTCGACGCCCGCGCCAACAAGCGCAAACTCCCGCTGGGCAGCCTCGCACAGCTCGCCAAGGGCATAGCGTGGATCATCGCGGCAATCATCATCATAGCCGTCCTCGTCGACAAGTCGCCACTGGCACTGCTCACCGGCCTCGGCGCATTCTCGGCCGTGTTGATGCTCATATTCAAGAATAACATACTCAGCGTCGTAGCCGGCGTTCAACTCTCGGAGAACGACAGCCTGCACGTGGGCGACTGGATATCGGTCGACGGCACCAACGCCAACGGCACCGTGCAGGAAGTATCGCTTGTAGCCGTCAAGGTGCTCAACTGGGACAAGACCACGACGACACTGCCACCCTACAACCTCATAAGCTCGGGATTCACCAACTACCGCACCATGCAGGAGAGCAACACACGCCGCGTGTGCCGCAGCTTCATGATCGATGCCGACAGCGTCCTGCCCACCACGCCCGAGATGCTCGACCGCATACGCAAAGTGCCCATGATGGACGCCTATATCACAAAAAAACTTGAACAGAAAGCCGCCGGACAGGTTGCCGACGTTGACAATCCCGCCGGACTCGTCAACGGCACTATCGACACCAACTTAGGCCTGTTCCGAGCCTACCTCAAGATGTGGCTCGACGCCAACCCCAACGTATCCCACGACAGCGACTGCTTCGTATCGACACTGGCACAGACATCGGCAGGAATACCACTGCAGGTGTACTGTTTCACCTCGACATCCAAGTGGTTCCCGTATGAAGGAATCCAGGACACGATTTTCGAGCACGTCGCAGCCATGCTACGATTCTTCCAGCTCTACACATTCGAGAACCCCTCGGGCCGCGACACCGTCATCGACGGCTACCTCAGCCCCGGCAACAAACTCGACAACATATACGGAATCCCCTACCCCTTCTTCCAGGATCCCGACGCCCCCGACAGCCCCGCATCGACACGCCCGGCACCCAAAACACCGGCAGCACCTACACCCGGAACCTCCAAATAAGAGCTTGTTTAATAACGCGAGAAAGCCGGACTGCATGATGAGTGCAAGTCCGGCTTTCTTAATAGCCTACCAATTAATAGTTCTTAGCCTCGATCTCGAAGAAGCTCTGAGGATGCAGACACACGGGGCATGCACCGGGAGCCTTCTTACCGATTACGATATGTCCGCAGTTGCGGCAAATCCACACTGTGTCACCCTCACGAGAGAACACAATGCCCTCCTCGATATTGGCGAGCAAGCGGCGATAGCGCTCCTCGTGGTGACGCTCGATGGCAGCCACTGCACGGAAACGGGCGGCGATCTGAGTGAAACCCTCCTCGTCGGCCTCCTGAGCCATACGGTCATACATGTCGGTCCACTCGTAGTTTTCACCCTCAGCGGCATCACGCAGGTTAGTCATAGTATCAGCGATTTCACCACCGTGCAAGAATTTATACCACAGTTTTGCATGCTCTTTCTCATTCTGAGCGGTTTCCTCAAAAATAGCGGCAATCTGTTCGTAACCCTCCTTGCGGGCCTTTGAAGCATAATAGCTATACTTGTTACGAGCCTGAGACTCACCGGCAAATGCATCCTGGAGATTACGTTCTGTTTTTGTTCCTTTCAATTCTTTCATTTCACTTATTTTTTAATGATTATTATTCGATACACTCGGGACAAAGCCCCTTAAAATACAAATCGACAGTATCGACACTGAAACCACCCGACACTGCATCGGGCATTACAGCCGGCATCGCCATGTCGAATATACGCCGACACCGCCGGCACATAAAGTGACTGTGACGAGGCTGAGGAGCAAGATCATAGTGCATGTTACCACTCTCGATTTCAAGCTCTTTCACAAGCCCCGCATCCATGAGCACGTGGACCGAGTTATAAACCGTAGTCCTCGACATCGTGGGATACGCAGCCTTAAGATCATTAAAAATCTCATCGGCCGTAGGATGCTTGCGGAGATTTGCAATATGCGACAAGATAGCGACACGCTGCACCGAAGGCCTAACCCCCGCATTATGCATCATCTCGACCAACCGAGTCTCAGTATAAATCTCACTTTCCGTCATCGTTAAAAATTAACTTATTTGTATTCATTACAAAGTTAATACAAATTCCAACATCGTCAAATACCTTTAACATTTTTTACATAAAACACACTATCCCTGTTCGCGCCTGTTAATCATAACAACGAAGCACAAACAGTCAATAATCGCTTGAATTACAAATTACAAAACTATTGTGGGGAGGGGGTGTTGCCTTTGGGTTTGTGGCCGCCGCGGCGGCGGTTGCCGGGGCGGTGGCGTTTTGCGGGAGCTTTGTCGGGGGTGCTTTGCTTTTGCTGGGCGCTGCCTGACTGGCTATTGGCGTGGGGGCTGGGGTTGCCGGGGTTGTTTTTGCTTGAGGGGTTGCGGCGGCGGGGGGATTTGGCGGCCGGGCGGGGGGATGAGCCGCGCTTGCGGCGCTCGGGGCGGTACTCGGGTGTCTCGCCTATCTCGCCGGGGAGCTCTTCTTTGCGTACGGTCATCTCGAGGAATTTCTCGATGGCTCCGAAGCGTGACTGGTCGCGTGGGCCTACAAGTGTTACGGCGCGTCCGTCGCTGCCGGCGCGGGCTGTGCGGCCTACGCGGTGTACATAATCCTCGGCTTCACGCGGCACGTCGTAGTTCACTACCATGGTGATATCGTCGATATCGATGCCGCGGGCTACAATGTCGGTGGCGATGAGGATGTCGGTGCGGCCGGCTCGGAAATCGAGCATTACCTCGTCGCGTCGCTGCTGGTCGAGATCGCTGTGCATCTCGTCGACTTTCAGGTGGCTGCGGCGCAGTTCGCGGGTGAGTTCCTTTACGTTCAGCTTTGAGGCTGCGAAGACAATGACGCGCTTATTGTGTGTCTTGAGGAGGTGTTTAAGAACTTTGATTTTCTGCTCTTCGTAACAGATGGCGGCGCTCTGGTCGATGCCGTCGGC
The DNA here is from genome assembly GCA_947386115.1 of uncultured Muribaculaceae bacterium. Taxonomy (GTDB): domain Bacteria; phylum Bacteroidota; class Bacteroidia; order Bacteroidales; family Muribaculaceae; genus JAAVFS01. Next base: position 12,249 of record CANDNO010000042.1, on the reverse strand, counting down.
GGGTCGTGACACTGCTGTCTTGACTTCGACGGGGTTGTGGAGAATGTTTTTGGCTAGCTGCTTGATTTTTGGGGGCATGGTAGCCGAGAACATTAGCGTCTGGCGGTCGCGGGGCAGCTTGCTGACGATCTGCATTATGTCGTCGTAGAAGCCCATGTCGAGCATGCGGTCGGCCTCGTCAAGCACGAAGTAGCTTACGCGCGACAGGTCTACGTTGCCCATCTGCATGTGGGCGATAAGGCGTCCGGGGGTCGCAATAACGACGTCGGCTCCGAGTTTGAGGCCTCGTTGCTGCTGGGCGAAAGTCACGCCGTCGGTTCCGCCATATATCGCAACGGAGCTCAGGGGCAGAAAATAGGCGAACCCCTCCATCTGCCGGTCGATCTGCTGTGCGAGTTCACGCGTGGGTGCCATCACGATGCAGTTTACGGCATCGGCGGGCGCGTTTTCCGATACGAGCCGGTCGATAATGGGTATGAGATAGGCGGCAGTCTTGCCTGTACCGGTCTGTGCGACAGCGATAAGGTCGTTACCGTCAAGGGCGGCGGGTATTGCCATTTCCTGGATAGGGGTGCACTCGTCGAAGTGCATGTCATATAGTGCGTCAAGCAACTCATCGCTCAAGTCGAGCTCTTCAAATTTCATGTGTCAGCAGATAATCTATTAGTGGAATTTCAAGCGCGCACTGTGTCACACACGCGCTTGTGAGCCACAAAGATACTAAAAAACTTGGAGAATCGGGAATTGTGGCCGTAGATGGAGCGTGGAAATTGCCGGAAGATAACTCCAAACTCGCGCTTTTTTCTATAAATTTGGTTGCTTTAATGATTGTTTTAACATTTTATTTGTTATTAATTTTATAAATACATACCTTTGCAAATTAGAAACCGAGTAAAAGCGCATGAGAGTCAAAATACATCATGAAGGAACTAATATTCTTGTAATACTTTTTGTGGTATTGCTTGCAATCAATGTGCCCGTGTATCTGCTCTGCCGCGAATGCCCTGCGGCATACATTTCCACGCTGGCTGTTTCGGCTGTATTTTACATGCTCGTTGTCAATTTCTTCCGCTCTCCCAAACGCCATTTCAAGGGGGACCCTGATAATGTCGTGGTATCGAGCGCCGACGGTAAGGTCGTGGCTCTCGAGGAAGTGTATGAGCCTGAGTACCTTAAGTGTAAGTGCATACAGCTGTCGGTATTCATGAGCGTGTTCAATGTTCATGCCAACTGGTTCCCGGTCGACGGCAAGGTCATCTATTCGACCCATCATGCCGGCCGCTTCCTGGCAGCCTACCTGCCCAAATCAAGTACCGAGAACGAACGCTCTACTGTAGTGATACGCACGCCTCATGGGCAGGACATACTCATGCGCCAGATTGCCGGTGCCGTGGCAAAGCGCATCGTCACTTATGCCGAGCCCGGCGACGATGCCTCGATCGAAGACCACATGGGCTTCATCAAATTCGGCTCGCGTATCGACCTGTATCTCCCTCTCGGCACTGAAATTCTCGTAAAACTTCACGACACGACCCAGGGCGGCGTTACCCCGGTGGCACGCCTGAAACCGGGCAACACCAACGCTACAAAAAATGATTAAGCGACTGATATCTTCCATACCCAATACGATTACCTGCTGCAACCTGCTGTCGGGATGCCTGGCCTGCATAGCTTCGTTCCATGCTGCCGATGCCGATATCCTGTGGGGCCTCAACGGCCTGCAGCTGGCCTGGATACTCATAGGTATGGCAACGGTCTTCGACTTTTGCGACGGCCTCTCGGCGCGCCTGCTGCATGCCTATTCGCTCATAGGCAAAGAGCTTGATTCGCTTGCCGACCTCGTAAGCTTCGGCCTCGCGCCGGGCCTGATGATGTACAACCTGCTCGTCGACATGCAGGCGCCTTGCTGGGCACCATGGATTGCACTGTGCATCCCCGTGCTTGGCGCCCTGCGACTGGCACGTTTCAATGTCGACGACCGCCAGACTACCTCGTTCATAGGCCTGCCCATACCCTCCAACGCCATCTTCTGGATAGGCTACTCGGCATGGCTCGCCGGCAGCAACAGCCCTGTATCGGCCGACGGTACAATCACCGGCTGGCCCCTGTGGCTCACGGTAGCGCTCATACCGGTAATCGCCCTCATGATGGTGTGCGGACTGCACATGTTCTCGCTCAAGTTCAAGAGCATGAACCCCAAGGTCAACGTGATGAGATATCTCATCCTCATCGCAGCTGTTTTGTTGCTCCTCACCGTGGGAGTAGCAGGCCTTGCCATCGCGATACTTCTTTACATCGTCCTGTCGATAATCGACCAGGCACGCAACTAACCACCTCACCTACTACCGAAAACACATGTCAATAGGATATATACTGCTCATCATACTCGCTGTGTGGCTCGTGCCCAAACTCGTGCGCGGCTATATGTTTATACATCGCATTAAGAAACAAACCCGCACGATGTATGAACAGATGTACAACAACGATCCCCGCGCCCGGCAGCAGCAACAGCGCTCGTCACGACGTCCCGGATGGTCGGCGCCGACACAGCGTCGCAAGAAAATCGACCCTAACGTGGGCGAATATGTCAAATTCCAGGAAATCACCGTCACAGAGACCACACAACAGTCGGCCGACGACACTTCGCGCACGACCTACACCGTCGAGCAACAGATCACCGACGCCGAGTGGGAAGACATCAAGTAGCCCCCCGGCCATATTGCGGCGCCTGCATTGGCACTACATGTATTATTTTGGATGTGGTGTGGGGTTCTGACTTGGGGACTTTAGGATTGGGTTCTCTTATTCCACGCGGCGCGCCGCGTTCCCACAATTGGCGAGCGTCGCGTCCCCGCTGGGTTTGGTATTCGCCCCTCTACCGACTTGTAATCAACACGTTAATTCTATGTCGGGGTCCACGCGGCACGCCGCGTCCCTACAATTGGCAGGTCTCGCGCCTCGGGACTTTTACCAGCTTGTTATCAATGTGTTAGGTCTGTGGCGGGGTCCACGCGGCACGCCGCGTCCCTACAATTGGCGGACATCGCGCCTCGGACCTCGAACCTTGTACCTTGAACCTTGTACCTTGTACCTTGAACCTTGTACCTTGAACCTTGTACCTCGAACCTTGGACCTTGGACCTCGGACCTAAAAGGGCCTCGAACCTTGTAACTTGAACCTTGAACCTTGCTTTAAAGGGTGGTGGGGAAGGTGAGGCTGGCGGCCTGGGGGTGGATGTCGGGGCGGGGGCGGGCGATGTAGCGGGTGAGAAGGGTGTTGATGCGGTCGCGCAGGTCGGTGAGGTAGGTGAATGCGGCGTTACTGTGTGACGGGGTTTCGAAGATATTGAATCGGCTGAGCATGCGGTCGAGATGCTCATTAAGGCTTGTGAGCGTTGACTTGAAAATGCGCTCGTTTGATGCCAGCACTACGCACGTGACCATGGGCTCACGCTCCGGGGCCTCGGGACGGGGATTGGCGGGTGCGGATTGCTCGGGTTTCGGGGCCGATTTGCGTTCAGCACGGCGGCGGGCCGATTTGACGCGGCGCTCGATGCGGCGGGCCATCTTGTAGATTGTGGGGGATGACTCGCGATACTCTTCGGCGTGAACCGACTCGGGATTGGCCATAGACTGTGTCATGAATTCGCGTACTTCGCGGCGCTCGTCAGCATCGTCGATCGAGAGTAGTCGGTCGATTTCATGAGCCGACAATGTGATAGATTTAAATTCCATAGTATAATAGGTTTATGTGTTTCTTGTCGGCAAAGATACAGCCTATATGGCACGGTAGTGATGCAAAATATTAAAAAATTAACATTTATTATTGAATCGGCTCTAAACAAGCTCTTTATTTTTCAAATCGCTGATTTCAATAAAAATATAGGGACCCGGTTGTATTCTACTACAACCGAGTCCCCATCTCTACAGATAGATTATCCCTATAGAAATTGTATTAGAACTTTACCGTCTTTTCCTTGCCTGAGTATGAGATCTTTTTGGCGGGCTTGGAGGGGGTGTTGCCGGCGGCGGTGTTTTCATCGACGAGCGTGATGTTGAAATTACGCTTGCGCAGCATTCCGGGGTATGAGCCCTCGCGGTCACTGATGGTGAGGGTGCGGTCGGCATCGTTCCATGTGAATGTGATTGTGGCATACTTGCCGGCCTCATAATTGTAGTTGTCAAACTCGTCCTCATAGAGTGTGAACGTGCCGTCGGCTCCGGGATATACGCGCAGCTCGAGATTGTCCCACTTTTTCTCCCCGGTGTATTGCACGTCGGGACCAAACGGGATGATGCTGCCGGCCTTGACATACAGCGGGATGATGTTCTGAGGTACTTCACGCACGTCGGTATTGCCACCGGCTATGCGGCGATTGTTCCAGAAATCCCACCAGTCGTTACCCTGCGGAAGGTATACATCCCACGTTTTCACGCCGGGCTTGGTGACGGGGGCTACGAGAATATTGCGGCCGAAGAGATACTCGCTGCCTATGTCGTGGGTTTTGGTGTCATTTACATAGTCCATGATGAGGGGGCGCATGAAGGTGCCGTCGTTGGCCGATACGTCCCAGGATGTGCTGTAGACGTAGGGCAACAGGCGGTAGCGCAGGCGTATCATGCCGGCAAGCGACTCGAAGAGGGGGTCGCCGGGCTCGGCAAACTGCCATATCTCGCGGGGTAGCTCAGTGCCATGTGAACGCATCATGGGGCAGAACGCGCCAAACTGCATCCAACGGTTATAAAGGTCCTGATACTCGGGGTTGTGTGTGCCGCCACCGTCACGCCATCGGCCGGCAAAGAATCCACCTATATCGCTGTTCCAGTTGGGGATACCCATGAGGGTGAAGTTGAGTGCGGCCGGAATCTGCTTTTCAAGCATATCCCACGTAGACACTACGTCGCCACTCCAGGTGTTGGAGCCAAGACGCTGCTGGCCTATGAATCCCGAGCGGGTGAGTATCATCACGCGCTTGTCTTTGTTAAAGGCTTTCTGGTGCTCGGCGATGCCGGTGTTGTGCATGAGCGAATATGCGTTCTTGACATTACGGTAGGGGCCAAGGGCGGTGGGCACGTCGTAGTCGCGGTCTTTGCGGTCGATATGGTCGGGCTCGGTCGAGTCGAGCCACCAGCCATCGTTGCCTATATAGCTGAACAGGCCGTTATTGAGCGACTCCCAATAGATGTCGCGAGCCTGGCTGTTAAAGACATCATAGGGCTTGGCGCCGCTCTGGGGGGGCCATGTGTAGAAATCAAGAATGGCGTTGATATCCTCCATCTTGCCATACTGGGGGGTCTTGGGTCCGAAACCGGGCCATGCCACAATCATGAGCTTGGCATTGTTGCGGTGAATCTCGTCGGCCCATTTTACGGGATCGGGGAAACGCTCTTCGTCAAAGCGGTGGGCATTCCACAGGCTGTCGGTGCCGTTATACTCGGGCCAGTAGCGCCAGTCCTGTATGATACAATCGATAGGCACCCCGAGGGCACGGTATTTCTTGAGCACGTCAAGCGACTCCTGCTGAGTCGAATAGCGCTCTTTGCTCTGGAAAAATCCATAGGCCCACAGGGGGAGCATGGGCGCGTGACCGGTGAGATCACGTATGCCGGCAATAATCCCGTCGGGGGTACCGCCATATATAAAGTAATAGTCGGATGCATCGCCAAGCTGCGAGAGCTCAAGCAGCTGCTCGTTGTCGGTGTAGTCCGAGATTGAGTAATTGTCGCTGTACACAGCATATCCCTTGGTGGGCGACATGAAGTAGGGCGAGTAGGTGAACATGTTCTCGTTCTGCATGTGATGGCTGGAGTTGCGGCGGTTGAAGCGGCCGTCCATCACTTGTCCCACACCATAGACAGGCTCGGAGCCGTCGAGCATAAACGACTGGCGAATTCTAAAGGTCGAGTTGCCGCCGAATCTTGTCGGGGTGAACGAGGTCGAATAATCGGTGAGCAGTTCGGCACCATCGTGCTTGCTGAACGTCACTGCACCGGTAGCGGTATTGACCGACACGGTAAGGCTGTCCGACTTGGCATTCTTGAATACACCGTCATCCGAGAGCGATACATTGACAGCCTCGGGCTGTTTTACGACAACGAGGCTCGCATTGTCAGCAGCATTCACACCTTGAGGCGATTTAAGCACTCTCACCTCGGTGGGCGAATAGAACGTGACTTTGATTTCCATACCGCGGGCCTTGCAGTCAATCTGCGGCGCGCCTGCGCTGTAGAGCGATGCCGGTAGCAACATGAGCGTTGCAAGTGTGGCTTTAAGTTGATTGTTCATAATGACTGGTATTGATTTATGATACCGCAAAGTTACGCTCAATATTACCGGTCACAGCAACAATGATGTTGAAACGAGCAACACTATCGTTGAAATTCAACCGTTTGACCGCACATACTCCGACGGGCGGCATCCGTAACGTTCCTGGAAGCACTTGCTCATGTATGATGTAGAGCTGAACCCGGTAGCCTCCGCGATTTCAGTGACGGTGAGCTGTCCCTCCTTGAGCAACCGGGCTGCATTACGGAGCCTGATGTCTCTGATAAAAAGGCTCGGCGAGCGATCGAGCAGCGCCGTGAGTTTACGGTAAAGTCCCGTGCGGTCCATACACATGTCGCGGCTGAGCTGTTCCACCGAGTAGCCCGGAGTATTGATGTTGACCTCGACAAGCTCGACAGCTCGCGCAAGGAACGTGCGGTCGGCATCGGAAAGGCCTGCCCGCGCTGTTGAATCGCCGTCAACAGCCTCACCTCCGGTCACAATATCCTTCTCCGTGCCCGCGTCTTCAGCGTCGACTGGAGCTTCCGATTTATAGCGGTCGACTTCCTCGATCAGGTGCCGGATACGCTCGAGCAACAGCGACTCACGCTGGCGGGCCGCAATGCGGCGTTTGGCACGCGCCATATAGGCTTTGAACCCTACTATTATTATAATGAGTGTCGAGATGATATAAATGACTCGCGCCAGCGGGGTGTCCCACCACGGATGCTTTATCGTGATATCGAGTCGAGTTTCGGGAGCATCATCGGCTGGCGAGGTCTTTATTCTCAAAGTGTATTTCCCGGGATGGAGGGCGTTATATGTAGCCTTGAACAGCTTGCCATACTCTCCCTGTCCTTCTATCATGTTCCATTCACGGTCGTTGCCCTCGAGCTTGTAGTAGAATATGGCATTCGCCCCATCATAGCCGGGCAAAGAGGCGCTGACCGTCACAAAGTTACGGTTATAGTCAAGCGTTATTCCATCAAGGCGCGACGCAACAAGGCCATCGGGCGATACATAGGGCTCTCCGTTGATGGTCACGTCGGCTATAATAGGCAATACTTCATGCAGAGTGTCAGGCCTGGCGACATGTACAAACACTTCGTAAATATCACAGCCGTTGAAAAAGATAGTGCCGTCGCTCGATATGAACGTATCGCCGTTGCCATACTCGCCATAAAGAGCATGACCGGAGTCGTCAGTATCTATAAGAACCGGTTGCCGACGGTCGTCAAACGTTATTCTGTAACCTGCCCCATTGTCGTTGATGGATATCGAGCCGTTGCCGGCCTCGGCAAAAACCGATGACGGCTGCGAAGCGCGGCCGGTCGCCTTATGCCTCTTGGGGAAAAAGTAATACTCATATTCTCCGGGAGAATATCTCAGTATGCCTCTGTCGAACAGCCCGAGCCATATTCCCTTGCCCGCGTCGACCTTTATCGTGCTTATTTCCGATGCAAGGGTGCTTCCCGTGCGCGTACACACCTGTGGGTAGTGATGTACGGATTCATTACCGAGGTTTACCGTAAGCAGTCCGTTACTGCTGGTTATGAGTGCCAGGGTGTCGGAGATTTCGAGCGTGTTAAGATTTATGTCGGTCTCGAAAAGGCGCTTCCACGCCCGCCGTGACGGAGAAAATCGCAGCAGGCAACTGTAGCCCGGGATATTGCGTTTCTGATAGATTTCCCCACGCGACATTACAATCTGAGACAGAGTCCAGTTCCTCATCTCTTTTTCTACGGGATACCCATTGGACATGTACTGCTTCGAGCCATCGCCTATATCGTGACAGTCGACACTGCCGTCGGAGTAGAAAAGATACAGGGAGTTGCTGTCGGCGGCCACATCAAGCAAGGGTGTCTTGAGTGTGTCAAGGTCGATGCTCAACGATGAGTTCAATTTCTTCAGTCCGGCACCCTCAACGCTGTACAGGTTGCCGTGATCGTCGCCAAACAGGTCGTCGGGGCTTGCCGAGAATCCGAGACTCGTCAAAAAAGACTCGTTGGGCCTCACATATTCTTCGGTAAAAAGGTCAACGCAGCTTAGCGACCGCATGTTTTTTATCCACAGATACCTCCCGTCGTGCGACAGATACAGGTGATGGAAGCCGTTATAGCCGGGCAATGGAACCGTAGAGCTGTCAGCAGGCTCGAGATGTGTGAATTCCGAGCCGTCAAAGATGTCACCGCCGATTCCGGTAAGGAAAAACATGCGTCCGTCGGCAAGCTGAATGATGCTGCGTATGCGGGGGTCGGCATGAGAATCAATCTTGGTGAACAGCATGCGGTCGACAGCGTGACTGCCGGCCGGTATGACCGCCGCGAACGCTATGAGAAGCCACAGGATACTGTAGCCTGCCACAACGGCCGCACCGTAAAACCATGTATTTTTGCTGGATGTCGACATAACTCGACGCAAAGATACATATTTTCGGCACAAAATCTTACTTGACGTAGGGGATATAGTCGGCGTAGCCCTCGGCGGCCATGCTGTCGAGAGGGATGAAGCGGAGCGAGGCGCTGTTGATGCAGTAGCGCATGCCTCCCTGCGATGCGGGCCCGTCGGGGAACACATGGCCCAGGTGTGCGCCCGAGTTGGCGGCTCGCACCTCGGTGCGCACCATGCCGTGAGATGTGTCGGTGTGCTCCGACACTACAGCCTCGGATATGGGGCGGGTGAAAGCGGGCCATCCGCACCCCGAGTCATACTTGTCGCTCGATACAAAAAGCGGCTCGCCGCTGGTGATGTCGACATAGATGCCGGGATCAAACCGGTGGTCATACTCGTTGACATAGGGTCGCTCGGTGGCGGCGTTCTGGGTCACCTCCCACTGCAGCGGGGTGAGGCGGCTGCGCAGCGTCTCGTCGTCGGGGCGCACGAAGCGCTTGCCCTGCCCGGTCTTTCGAAGCACGCGGGCCTTGGCAAAGAGCGACGGGTTGACGTGACAATACCCGCCGGGGTTCTTGTCAAGATAATCCTGGTGATACTCCTCGGCCGGATAGAAATTCTCGAGCGGACCGTACTCTATCGCGAGACGTCCGCCAAGACTCTTGTCGAGCAGCTTCATCGTCGATTCGATCAACGGAGCGTCGGCCGGGTCGGTATAATAGATTCCGGTGCGATACTGCGTCCCGCGGTCGTTGCCCTGACGGTTGAGCGACGTAGGGTCGACCGATTGGAGATACAAATCGATCAACTGGTCGAGCGACACGCTGTCGGGGTCATAGTCGACCTTGACGGTCTCGGCCGCCTCGGTTTTGCCCGTACACACCTGCTGATATGTGGGATTGGCAACAACACTGTTGGCATAACCGGCGATAGCGTCGGTCACGCCCGGTACAAGCGAGAAAAGATGAGCCGTGCCCCAGAAACAGCCGCCGGCAAGATAAATCGATTTGATCATAAGCAATAATTTATAGTCTACAACACGTAGCGCGGCACTATTGTTGTGGGTCGCGCGCAATCACCGTGGCAAGAGCACGCAGCGCGGGGAGGTCGTCGTGGTGCAGGCGGCTGTGAATCGTGACCATAGGCTCGACGATGGTCATATCCTTCATCTTGCCAAGCATCTCGGCCATAAGGCGGTTGGCCGCCGGAGCCCATGAACCGTTCTCGACAAGGCCCACCGTGCGGCCGCACATGTTCTTGCGCTCGAGGTGATACAGGAAGTCGTGCATGGCCGGGAAGAGCGCCGCATCGTAAGTGACCGAGCACAACACCATGTGGCTTAGGCGGAAAGCCTCGGCCACGGCGTATGAGACATCATGACGGCTAAGGTCAAAGAGCACCACCTCGCCGGCACCCTCCGCCTCGAGTTTCGCAGCCATGCGTCGGGCCACCTCGGCCGTGCCGCCATAAATCGACGCGTACGCCACGAGCACGCCGCGCGTCTCGGGCTCATATCGGCTCCACTTGTCGTAAAGCTTCCAGTAGTGGGCGAGATTGTCGGTGAGCACCGGTCCGTGGAGCGGAGCTATGGTGGTGAATTTCAGCGAAGCAAGCTTCTTCATGACTGCCTGCACGCTCGACCCGAACCGTCCGACGATATTCGTGTAGTAACGCCGAGCCTCCGTGTCCCACGCATCGGTCGACGCCGACATCGCGAACGTGCCGAACGCATCGGCCGAGAACAGCACCCCGTCCTGCTCGTCGAGCGTCATCATCACCTCGGGCCAGTGAACCATCGGCGCCGTCACAAACCGCAGCGTCGTGCGGCCCAGCGACAGCGTGTCGCCATCGGCCACTACATGGCTGCGACCGGCAAAGTCCACATCCTCAAAGAAATTGGCAAGCATGGCGGCAGCCTTGGCCGTAGAAACGATCCTGATGTCGGGGTAGCGGTCGATCAGAGCCTTGATGCTGCCCGAGTGGTCGGGCTCGACATGCTGCACGATGAGATAGCGGGGGCGCGAGCCGTCATCGCCAAGCGAATCCTCGATAGCGGCAAGCCAGTCGGCACAGCGACGCACGTCGACCGAATCGACAACAGCAACACACTCGTCGACAATGAGATACGAGTTATACGAAATACCGTTAGGAATAGGATATTGCCCCTCAAAGAGGTCAAGATTCTCATCCTCGGCCCCAATAAACCTGATGTTAGACGTCAAAGAATTCATAACCGTGTAATTTTCCTGCAAAATTACAACAAAAAATTGGGATTGGAAGCGGGCCGACAAATGGTGTTGGGTAATCGGCTTGTGCGTTTGCATTTAAAATGTTAACTTTGCAGGTCATAACACTGAATTATTTTTTATTAAGTAACTCTCGAAAATTTGCTGCGAGTTACTTGAAAATTGAATAATATAAACTAATTTTTTAGAGTTACTTATGTCGATCGATAATTTAATTTCACAGGCTGTGGCTCGCGCTGTCAAGGAGTTGTATGGCGTCGAGTCAGATCCCGCTTCTATAGTTCCCCAGACTACCAAGAAGGAGTTTGAGGGCAATCTCACCATTGTGGTTTTCCCCTGGGTAAAGGCTGCGCGCAAGAGCCCCGAACAGGTGGGTACCGAGATTGGCAACTGGCTGGTTGACAACGAGCCGGCTGTCGACCGTTTTAATGTCATCAAGGGTTTCCTCAACATCGTTATCGAGCCTACGTTCTGGAACTCGGTTCTGAAACACATCGAGGAGACTCCCGATTTCGGCACGGTTGCCGTGACGCCCGAGTCGCCTCTCGTGATGGTAGAATACTCGTCGCCCAACACCAACAAGCCGCTCCACCTGGGCCACGTGCGCAACAATCTGCTGGGTTACAGCCTTTCGTGCATCCTGGAGGCATGTGGCAACCGTGTTGTGAAGACCAATATCGTCAACGACCGCGGCATACACATCTGCAAATCGATGCTTGCCTGGAAAAAATGGGGCGAGGGCGCGACGCCCGAGTCGGCCGGCAAGAAAGGCGACCACCTCATTGGCGACTTCTACGTGCTCTTTGACAAGCATTTCAAGGAGGAGGTAAAACAGCTCATGGAGCAGGGCATGACCGAGGACGAGGCCAAGGCTGCGTCGCCGCTCATGCAGGAGGCTCGCGAGATGCTCGTCAAGTGGGAGCAGCGCGACCCCGAGATACGCTCCATGTGGGCTATGATGAATGAGTGGGTATATGCCGGATTTGATGAGACTTACAAGCGCATGGGCGTTTCGTTTGACAAGATATACTACGAGAGCGACACCTACCTCGAGGGCAAGGAGAAAGTGCTCGAAGGCCTCGAGAAGGGCATCATGTATCGCAAGGATGACGGCTCGGTATGGGCCGACCTCACTGCCGACGGTCTCGACCACAAGCTGTTGCTGCGCAGCGACGGCACGTCGGTTTACATGACGCAGGATATAGGCACCGCCAAGCTGCGCTATGCCGACTATCCCATCGACAAGATGATCTACGTAGTGGGCAACGAGCAGAACTACCATTTCCAGGTTCTGTCGCTGCTTCTCGACAAGCTCGGCTTCAAGTGGGGCAAGGATCTCGTACACTTC